>DASWOZ010000226.1:0-3452 GCA_036398535.1 Mucilaginibacter sp.
AATAATAAACATTTAATATCCTTGATTATCATTAAATTAGCTTTATACACAATGAATTAACAATATTGTTACCTTGCACAAATTATATTTTTATCACTTTTACATACCCTCTAATTATTCGGATTTCTTAATTGCAAATCAGGCTATCAGTTATTATTTAATAAAAATCAATATTGTCAATTTTCAGTTATTTAAAATAAAATCATGCTGTTTTAATACGGCTAATATTTTTTAATATGGGTACAGTCCGCATTTTTTTACTTATTACCGGTTTGTTTTGTATATCCCTATGTACTTATGCACAAAATAGGAATACATCACTAAACAGGGCTAACACTAATAGTTCATTACCGCCTTTAACTCCGCCGGATACCAGTAAAAAAGGCGCATTAATTACTGTAGGGGTAAAGGATACAGATATTAATAACACCAATGTGTTTTTTACATTGAAACAATGTATTGATTATGCCATGTTGCATCAACCTGCGTTAAACAGGTCATTGGTCAACGTAAATATAACCAAAGAGAATAATGGTGTAAATCTGGCTGCATGGCTACCGCAGGTAAATACTACAGGTAGCTTAATACATTATATTCAATTACCTGCTAATGGTGCTATTACAAATGCCGGTGCCGGTTTGGGCACTACAGGCGGCACCTCTACAACGGGTACAACTACTGGTACTACAACCGGGACAGCAACCAGGGCTGGAAATACCTTTGTGCCTCAATTAGCGGTTTCTCAGGCTATATTTAGTCCCAGTTTGGCTTATACTGCACGGACAGCACCATTATATGTTAAAGAAGCTGAGCAAATTACAGACAGTACCAAAATATATTTAGTTTCGGCAGTTAGTAAATCATTTTACAATGTGTTATTAACGCTTGAACAAATAAATGTTTTAAAAGAAGATACTGCGCGCCTTGGCAGGAATGTTCGTGATACCTATCATCAGTATATAGGTGGCATTGTGGATGAAACAGACTACGAAGAGGCTACAATTACTTTAAATAACTCTAAGGCACAGTTAAGGCAGGCTAATGAAAATGTTGTTCCTCAGTTTGCTGTGCTAAAACAATTAATAGGCGCCCCCCCCGAAGAAAAATTTAATGTAAGTTTTGATACCTTACAAATGCTGCAGGGCATACATATTGATACAGCAGAGCAATTGAAATATGAAAAACGCGTAGAATTTCAACAACTCAATACGCAAAAAAGCCTGCAGAATGAGCTGGTGCATTATTACAATACGGCTTGGTTGCCAACTGTATCTGCTTTCTTCAATTACAATCTTTCTTTTCAAAACAATAATTTCCCAAGTATTTTAAGTACTTCTTATCCAAGTTCTTTAGTAGGGTTATCATTCAGTATACCTATTTTCACCGGTTTTGCACGTACACATAATGTGAAGAAAGCGCGATTCCAACAAGACCTGCTTAACTGGGATGCGATTGATCTTAAATCGCAGATATATACACAGTATACCACCGCTTTAGCTAATTATAAAAGCAATTTATATAACCTTCAGTTATTAGAAAAAAATGTTGCCCTTGCAAAACGTACTTACTTTGTAGTTGATCTACAGTATAAACAGGGTATTGTGGCTTATTTAAATGTAATAACTGCCGAATCAAATTTAATAACATCAGAAATAAGCTATTTAAATGCTTTATTCCAACTATTGTCAAGCAAAATAGATTTGCAAAAGGCAATGGGAAACATCACTTATTAACGCAAAAAAATCAACAATCGCTCCATGAACAGAGTTATATTTAATACCATTTTAGTTAGCTGCCTGATATTAGGCGCCTGTAAGAAAAAACAACCACCACCCAATCAAGAGGTGCCCGTTAATTTATTAAACGTAAAAGAGCAGACGGTTTTATATTATGATAAATATCCATCAACAACCGCTGCCTTAAATCAGGTAAATTTATTACCACAGGTACAGGGAGCCATTACAGGGATATTTTTTACAGAAGGAAGCCATGTTGAAAAAGGACAAAAGCTATATGAAATAGATAAAAGAATATACCAGGCAAATTATGATGCGGCTATAGCCAATCAAAGGGTTGCAGAAGGTACATTGACACAGGCACAGCAGGATGCGGACCGTTATGAATATTTAAATAAATATAACGCGGTTGCCAAACAACTTTATGACCATGCAATGATTACCCTGCAAAATTCAAAGAGCCAGGTAAAATCTGCAGAAGAAGCGGTAAAGTCGGCTAGAACCAGTTTAAATTACGCGGTTGTTACCGCGCCTTTTAGCGGGACAATAGGCTTTAGCCAGGTAAAATTAGGAAACGTTGTAACTGTTGGTTCAACTATATTAAACACTATTTCATCGGATGACCCAATGGCGGTTGATTTTGTGATCAACGAAAAGCAATTGCCCAAATTTGAACAACTACAGCGTGTTAAAGACCAGCAACGTGATTCATTATTCACCATTTTATTGCCAGATAACAGCCTTTATTCATCAAACGGAAAAATATCAGTTATTGACCGTGCTGTTGATTCGCAAACAGGAGCAATCAGGATAAGGCTTGTATTTGACAATCCCAAACAAACTTTACGTGTGGGTATGAGCTGCGTGGTAAGAGTACATAACCAGGATACTAAACCACAAGTAGTATTACCTAATAAAGCTGTTGTAGAGCAAATGGGCGAATATTTTGTATTTGTAGCTCAGGATACACTGGTCAATAATCCTAAAGCCGGGGCCGATTCGGTTAAAAATAAGATAAATGAATTATTGGCACATCAAAAGAAGGTTACAATTGGACAAACAATTGGGCCTAATGTTGTCATAAAAAGTGGTATAAATACTGGCGATAGGGTAATTGTTGATGGTTTGCAATCTCTACATGATGGTTCAAAAATAACTACTGCCAATAAAGTAGGTCCTTCGTCTGGAGGTAAAGGACGTTAGTGAGAATAGATAATTATACAACTGTGCTTTTAGATGAGAGAATAACCTATGATTGCTAATACTTTTATAAAGAGACCCGTAACTGCAATAGTTATATCAATTGTATTGGTAATTACCGGTACGGTATCTATCCTGCTTTTACCAATTGACCAATATCCGGATATTACACCGCCTATAGTACAGGTAAACGGCCAATTTACTGGTGCCGATGCGCAAACAGTTGAACAAACAGTTGCGACACCTATTGAAGAGCAGGTAAATGGTACCCCGGGTATGGAGTACATGCAAAGCAATAGTACAAACAACGGTTTAATGTCAATGAACGTTACCTTTAAAATAGGTACTGATATTGATGTTGCCGCGCTTGATGTACAAAACCGGGTAAGTATTGCCACACCACTATTACCTGCTGTAGTAAGCCGGTTAGGATTAACCGTGCGGGCCCTTAACCCCAGCATGTTGATGATGGTTGCCATTTATGCGCCAAAGGACAGCCACAATATTACTTTTTTG
>DASWOZ010000227.1:0-4618 GCA_036398535.1 Mucilaginibacter sp.
CTTACTGGAGGCTGGCTTACAGCGATCATAAAACCTTTGATAATTATTTGAAAGCAAAAAAAGCCTTTTTTGACGGCTTGCCAAAGGATGCCTTTGCGCTTACTAATAATGATGATAGGAACGGTAATGTAATGTTGCAAAATACAAAGGCCCATAAAAAAACCTATGGTCTGAAAAGCATGGCCGATTATAAAGCCAAAATGCTGGAAAATCAGTTTGGCGGTTTATTGCTGCAGGTTGATAATGAAGAGGCCTGGTTTAAAATGGTTGGCACCTTTAACGCCTATAATCTATTGGCGGTATATGCCGCCGCTATGTTGTTAGACCAGGATAAAGCCAAGGTATTAACCAGCTTGAGCAAGCTATCAGGCGCTGAGGGCAGGTTTGATTATATCGTGGCCCCAAACAAAGTTATTGGTATAGTTGACTATGCGCATACGCCCGATGCGGTGCAAAATGTTTTAAGCACTATTCATGACATCCGCAAGGGTAATGAAAAGGTGATAACCGTAATAGGCTGTGGTGGTGACAGGGACAAGGCCAAGCGCCCGATAATGGCTAAAGTAGCCTGCGAATGGAGCGATAAGGTGATACTTACATCTGATAATCCACGATCTGAAGACCCGGCGCAAATTATTAAGGATATGGAAGCGGGTGTTGACGCGGCTTTTAAAAGATTTACGTTGAGTATTGCCGACAGGCGGGAAGCGATAAAAACGGCTTGCATGTTAGCCGCGCCGGGTGATATTATTCTATTAGCCGGAAAAGGGCATGAAAAATACCAGGAGATAAATGGCGTGAAAACACATTTTGATGATAAGGAAGAATTGCTGAACCAATTTAAAATGATACAGTAGATGTTATACTATCTATTCACCTATTTAAACAAAAATTACAGTATCCCGGGGACAGGGGTGTTTCAATACATCACGTTTCGGATGGCTATGGCTGTAATTGTATCGCTAATTGTTACCACGGTTTATGGCCGCAGGCTGATTGACTATTTGCGTTTTAAACAGGTAGGTGAAACCGTAAGGAACTTAGGTTTAGAGGGCCAGATGCAAAAAGCCGGTACGCCAACAATGGGCGGGATCATTATCATTTTAGGCATACTTATCCCTACACTGTTATTTGCCAAGCTGGATAATGTGTATGTGATATTGATGCTGGTTACTACGGTATGGTTAGGTGCCATTGGCTTTTTAGATGATTATATCAAAATATTTAAGAAGAACAAAGAAGGGCTGGCGGGACGCTTTAAAATAACAGGGCAGGTTGGGTTAGCGCTTATTATTGGGTTTACCATGTATAACAATAAAAATATTGTGATACATCAGGAAGTTAAGCTGCCGGTTAAATATGATGTCCCGGTTGATTTTCATATGAAGGGTAACACCCCGGTTTATACCCAAAGTGTTAAATCCACCAAAACAACGGTGCCTTTTTATAAAAACAATGAGTTTGATTATGCCAAAGTGCTTAAATTTTTAGGGCATGGTTATGAAAAGTATACCTTAGTTGTATTCCTGTTTTTCGTGATCTTTATTATCACGGCTATATCAAATGGCGCCAATATTACCGATGGAATAGACGGATTAGCTACAGGTACCTCCGCTATAATTGGGATCACACTGGCTATACTGGCTTATGTATCCGGCAATATTGTTATTTCTGATTATCTGAATATTATGTACATCCCGGAATCAGGCGAGCTGGTAATTTTTGCCGGTGCCTTTGTGGGTGCATGTGTGGGCTTTTTATGGTACAACTCGTACCCGGCACAGGTATTTATGGGTGACACCGGCAGCCTGGCCATAGGGGGCATTATAGCAGTGTTTGCCATTATGATACGTAAAGAACTGCTGCTGCCATTATTGTGCGGAATATTTGTGGTTGAGAATGTGTCGGTGATTATGCAGGTAGGCTGGTTTAAATACACCAAAAAGAAATATGGCGAAGGCAGGCGGATATTTTTAATGTCGCCTTTACATCACCACTATCAGAAAAGGGGTTTTCATGAAGCAAAAATCGTAACCCGTTTCTGGATCATTGGTATTATGCTGGCCATATTGACCATTGTAACATTGAAGTTGAGATAGAGATTAGAGAGGGCTATGTTAAGTAGAAATATAATCGTAGTTCAAACAAATAAATAAGATGACAAACAAAAACCTGATCGTTATCCTGGGTGCTGCCGAAAGCGGCGTGGGTGCGGCATACCTTGCCCAGCAGCAGGGGTATGAAGTTTTTGTGTCAGATTTTGGTTTGATTGACGGTCATTACAGGCAACAACTGCAAAATTGGAACATCCGTTTTGAGGAGAACGGCCATACTGAGGCAGAAATATTAAAGGCTACCGAAGTAATAAAAAGTCCTGGCATACCGGATAAAGCGCCGATAGTAAAAAAGTTAAAGGAGGCAGGTATTCCCATACTGTCAGAAATTGAGTTTGCCGGCAGGTATTGTAAGGCAAAAATAATAGGCATAACCGGTTCAAATGGTAAAACTACCACTACCAGCTTAACCTATCATATATTAAAAAACAGCGGCTTAAACGTGGGTTTGGCCGGTAACATAGGTAAAAGCTTTGCTTACCAGGTAGCGGTTGAAAAGTTTGACTACTACGTGCTGGAGCTAAGCAGTTTTATGCTGGATGATATGTACCAGTTTAAAACGGATATAGCGGTTTTATTAAACATTACGCCCGACCATTTGGACAGGTATGATTATAAACTGGAAAACTACGCGGCATCCAAATTTAAGGTGACGCAAAATCAAACAGAAGCAGATGTATTTATTTACTGTGCCGATGATGAAGAAACTATAAAGGGAATGCAGGGACGGACATTTAGCGCACAGCAACTGCCTTTTTCTATTAAAAAAAGAATTGAACCGGGAGCATATCTCGACAACGACAATATTGTCATAAACACAAGTCAAGAACATTTTAAAATGTCGATTACAGAACTGGCCCTGCAAGGCAAGCACAACATTTACAACTCCATGGCATCTGGTATTGTAGCAAAAGTGCTGGAATTACGCAACGAAACGATCAGGGAGAGCTTGGCGACCTTTAAAAATATTGAGCACAGGCTGGAGTCTGTTGGCAAAATATCAGGTATCAGCTTTATCAATGATTCAAAAGCTACCAATGTTAACTCAACCTGGTACGCGCTTGAAAGTATGACCAGTGATGTGGTGCTCATATTAGGCGGCGTTGATAAAGGCAATGACTATACCATGTTGAAGGACCTGGTAAGGCAAAAGGTAAAAGCGATAGTATGCTTAGGCAAAGATAACCAGCGTATTCATGATGCTTTTGAAGATGATGTGGACATAATTGTCAATACCTCGTCAGCACAGGAAGCTGCTACGGTTGCTTATCATTTAGCAACTAAGGGCGATACTGTATTACTATCGCCTGCATGTGCAAGCTTTGACTTATTCAAAAATTATGAAGATAGGGGCAGGCAATTTAAACAGGCAGTGAAAGAATTATGAGAATGTGCAGATATGCAAATGTGCGGATGTGCAGATGAAGGAATTAATGGATGTAGATGAAATTAATAATGTGGGGATGAAGGCGATAGTTAATGAATTAATGAAAAGTAATAATGAATACTAAACCAAATTTGATAGTTGATTTGACTTTTAATTTTTCTTTGAAAATTATCGGTTTCACAGAGAAGCTTGAATCAAAAAGAAAATTTAATATGGCTAATCAACTCTTTAGATGTGGTACTTCAATTGGAGCTAATGTACGAGAAGCACAAGGTGCAGAAAGCAAGATGGATTTTAGGCATAAATGTAAAATAGCATATAAGGAAGCCGAAGAAACGGAATATTGGCTACAATTATGTAAACACGCAGAAAACTATCCTTTTGAAGAAAATATGCATAGTGATGTACAATCAATAATAAAAGTATTAGGCAAAATAATTTCATCAACACATTAAACACTATTCAGTTATTTGCACATCTGCATATCTGCACATAACTAATAAACAGATAGAATATGAATCAATTAATCAGCAACGTACGGGGAGATAGATGGATATGGCTTATTGTCATATTGCTATCGTTGATCTCTTTGCTTTCTGTTTATAGCGCCATCGGGACGCTTGCTTTTAAGCGTGGCGTTGGTGTGGAATCTATTTTAATAAAGCACCTGGCGATGATCATTGGCGGTATTGTGCTGATGTACATTTCGCATAAGTTGGATTACCGATATTATTCAGGCATATCCAAACTGTTGATGATCGTTACTATTCCGTTGTTATTATATACACTGCTTTTTGGTAATCACATAAATGAGGCGAGCCGTTGGATAGCTATACCCGGCACGGGCTTAAGTTTCCAGACATCAGATCTGGCTAAACTGGCATTAATCACTTACCTGGCACGCTCCCTATCGCGCAAGCAGGAAAATATTAAAGACGTTAAACAGTCTTTCATCCCCATAATGGGTGCGGTTTGCGTGATATTTATATTGATCGCGCTGGCTAATCTTTCAACTGCGTTGATGCTGTTTGGTGTAAGTGTGTTGTTGTTAATTATTGGCCGTATCAGTATTAAGCAAATTGCGATAGTGTGTTTGGCAGGTGCGGTGTTGCTGGCA
>DASWOZ010000228.1:0-14773 GCA_036398535.1 Mucilaginibacter sp.
AAGCTGATAAGTAGAATGTAGCACCTTGTTAAGCACAGGTTGCTAAGACATCGCAGGGTCTAATCCCTCCGTCTTTCTCTATAAGCGATGCAAAGGTGCATAATAAAGTTGTAAAGTGCAAAAGCTCTTCCTACCTCACCCTGCCTTCTCCAAAAGGGAGGGTTCTTGACTGTCTTAAATAAAAAAAGCGGCCCGCAAAACGGGCCGCTTTTTTTATTTAAGTTATTGGATTATTATCTTCTTCTGCCAAATACACGCAGCAGCATCAGGAACAGGTTAACAAAATCAAGATATAGTGTTAAGCCGCCCATCAAGGCCATTTTTTTAGCGGAGGCATCGCCGTATTCAATACCGGCACCTATGTTTTTTAGTTTTTGGACGTCATAAGCAGTTAAGCCTACAAACACAGCTACGCCAACATAGGATATGATCATATCTAAACCGCTGCTATGTAAAAACATATTTACCAGGCTGGCTATGATTATCCCAAAAAGCAGCATAATCATGATCGAGCCAAACTTGGTCAGATCCTGATGGGTGATATAACCTGCAATAGCCATCACACCAAAAAGAAGAGATGCGGTTATAAACACACCAAAGACAGAACTTGCCGTAAACAGCAATAGGATATAGCTTAAGCTTATACCCATAACTATGGCATAGGCAATAAACAGTACAGCCAAAACACCGTATGACAGGCGATTAAAACCAAATGAAATGATCAGTACAAATGCAAGCGGTGCAAGCATTACAATGGTGCCTAAACCCGTATTGCCACCTGTAACGGGGTCTCTTAATACGCTGTATAAAGTTGGGTCGCTGGCAAAAAAATATGCGCAAAAAGCAGATATGCCTAAAGCGACAAACATCCATAAAAAAACATTAGCTATAAATTTACGTGATGCATCAGCATCCGTTAATTGTACTACGTTTTGGTAAACGTAATTTGGGTTATTACTTTCCATTTTTTATTTAAAAAATTTATTATTCAAATTTACTTAATTAAGGGCCAGGAATCAAGATACAAGCATCAAGAAATTACACTGTCTTGATGCTTTATTAACTGAGCCGTTTTGTTAATTGTTCCTCTACCTTTTTATACAACTGTACAGGCTTTAATGAGCGCCAGTTCATTTCGTCCAATTCGCCGCCAAAGTTGATGTAGTAGTCAATGTTATTACGTTTAAATTCTTCAATTACATGCTCCCGGAAGTTAATACCGGCTATCCAGCCATCCTCTACATCCTGAAACCATTCCTCATAGTAACAATCATCAGACGAGTGAAAGTTCAATATGTTTTCGCCGATGAGTATAAACTGGTTTATGCCATTGTCTATCATCAGCTCAATTATCTCGCGCTTCATCAGCATAATATCATTGTTAATGGCATCGTTCCACTCGCCAATAAATTCAATTATAGCATATGAACGCTCATAATCGGCAAATAATACTTTCATATACAAAGTATTTGAACCAAACGAATCCCATTGCGGATGCAACAGGTAATTGTATACCTGTTTATCAAATTCAAATTCGTTGTATTGCGTCGCATAAAAAGGTGAATATTCATCCTCTGATGCGATGTAATCATCCCGCCATTTATAATATGGTTCTATCTCGTGCATGTTTTAAATGTGCGAATGTGCAGATATGTAAATGTGCAGATTATATATAATCATAACATTCAATCAATTTTAAATTACAAATATACCGGAATTTACACATCCGCACATTTGCATATCCGCACATTCATTAATTGTTTTGTTGATAAAAATCTATCGCTTTTCTAACACTTCCGTGTGTATTTAACAACCCGGCGGCGGTAGCCTCATCCAATCCCGTTTCGTTCATTACCATTCGGGTACCATGGTCAACCAGTTTATTGTTTGTTAGCTGCATGTCTACCATTTTATTGCCTTTTACCCGTCCCAGCTGTATCATTACGGATGTGCTTAGCATATTCAATACCAGTTTTTGCGCGGTACCGGCCTTCATCCGGGTAGATCCGGTTACAAACTCTGGCCCGGTAACTACCTCCACCGGAAATCTCGCTTCAGCAGCAACAGGGCTACCGCTATTGCATACAACGCAACCGGTAATTAAATTATTTTGATTAGCTGCTTTTAAACCGCCAATTACATAGGGTGTAGTGCCCGATGCTGCAATGCCTACCACCACATCTTTATCCGTAATATCAAAAGCCGACAGGTCTTTCCATGCCTGGTTTAGATCGTCCTCGGCAAATTCAACAGCTTTGCGTATGGCGCCATCGCCCCCGGCAATAATACCCACCACCCAATCAAACGGAACGCCAAATGTTGGCGGGCATTCAGAAGCATCAACCACCCCCAAGCGCCCACTGGTGCCAGCACCAATATAAAACAACCGTCCGCCGGCTTTCATTTTTTCAGCTACAGCGGCAGCCAGGTTTTCTATTTGTGGCAAGGCTTTTTCAACCGCCAGCGGCACCGTTTGGTCTTCTTTATTTATATTTTGAAGGATGTCCTTTAGGCTCATTTGCTCTAAATGATCATAATGAGAGTCTCTTTCGGTAGTAGTTTGCATTTAAGTTAAAATATTTTAACAAAATTCGGTAAAATTCTTTGATAATGGCCCGCTAATTGAAGTAAGAATGAGGGTCATTGCGTAACTTTGTGGTAACGACGTTGATGAAAAAGGGTGCATCTATTATTTTCAGGTCATTGATATTGCTTTTAGCAGGTATTGCTATTGGTTTATTTGTTAGTGACAATAACTCCAACCATAATATTTTCCGTTTTGCGGGTAATGACAGTAAGGTAGCTAAAGTACTGCAACTGGTGCGCAATACGTATGTAGATTCTGTAAATGTAGATAGCATTGAAGGTGCCACAGTTAATGTGCTGCTGCAAAACCTTGACCCACATTCGCTTTATTTACCGCCGCAACAGGCATTATCTATAAATGAAAAACTGGAAGGCGGCTACAATGGCATTGGCATTGAATTTTTATTGCTGCGTGATACCTTGGTTATTACCCAGGTTACTCCCGGGGGGCCGGCAGCCAAAGCAGGATTATCACCGGGCGATAGGGTAATAGAGATAGCGCATGATAAATTTGCAGGCACTCATTTAACTATTGAGCGGGTTAACAAGGCTTTTAGGGGAGAAAAGGATTCTAAATTGTTATTGTCTGTTTTATCACCTAACAAGAGCGCATTAAAATTTTATTCTGTTAACCGCGGGCACGTAGATGTAAGCAGTTTGGACGCGGCTTATATTGCAGCGCCATCAACCGGGTATATCAAGATCAGCAAATTTGCTTCAACTACTGATGCGGATTTTAGATTAGCATTGGCCAAGCTTAAAAAACAAGGCATGCAAAAGCTGATTTTGGATATTCGTGAAAACGGCGGCGGTTATTTAAATACGGCCACCGCGCTGGCTGATGAATTTTTAACTAAAAATAAACTCATAGTTTATACCAAAGGGGTGCATGAGCCGCGTACCGATTATTTGGCGACGGATTCCGGCAATTTCCAACAAGGGAAAATGGCGGTACTGATAGATGAAAACTCTGCCTCGGCAAGCGAAATATTATCAGGCGCTTTGCAAGATCTGGACAGAGCCGTTATTGTGGGCCGACGGTCGTTTGGTAAAGGTTTAGTGCAAGAACAATTTCCATTTGGCGACGGTTCGGCAGTTAATTTAACGGTGGCCCGGTATTATACGCCATCGGGCCGTTCCATACAAAAATCATATAAAAATGGGGTTGAAAGCTATCGCAATGAATTGGCAGACCGTGTACGTAAAGGCGAGCTAATATCTGAGCAAAGCAACTTAAACGATAGTATCTTCAGGCGTACATCATCGGCTTACCATACTTCAACCGGGCGAAAAGTATTTAGCGGCGGTGGTATTATGCCCGATATTTTTGTCCCGGCAGATACCGCCGAAAATACCTTATTGGTACAAGATCTGGTCGGTCAGCAATTATTCACCGCTTATGTAATTGATCGCCTGCAGCCGTTACTGAAAACATATGCTTCAGCAGATGCTTTCTTAAATCAATACAACGTAAGTGATGTGCAATTAGGTGATTTTATAGTATATGCTTCGCAAAGTATTAAAGAAATGGATTCGCATGATATATTTCTTTCGAAACCATATCTCAAAACCTTGCTCAAATCATATACCGCCCGTTTTAAATGGGGCGACGAGGCCTTTTTCAAATCTATAAACGCCAATGACCCGGTGTTGAAAAAGGGAATAGAAGCGGTTAGATAGATATGCGATATGTAGATGTGTATATGAAAGTTGTGCTACGATTCATTAAATTCATTTGCACAAATCTGCATACCTTCACATTTGCACATCTTCATTACTTCTGCCTAAACCAAACCTGGATTGGTGCGCCGCTAAAATCAAAATTTTCACGCAGTTTATTTTCAATAAAGCGGTAATAAGGTTCCTTTACATACTGCGGTAAATTACAGAAAAACGCGAACATGGGCGATGTGCCTGCAATTTGAGTGATATATTTTATCTTGACGTATTTACCTTTTAATGATGGTGGTGGATAATGCTCAATAATAGGCAACATGATCTCGTTCAGTTTTGAGGTAGGGATCTTCCTTGCGCGGTTCTCATAAACCTGGTTAGCAGTTTCAATGACTTTTAATACACGCTGTTTTTCAGTTACCGAAGTAAAAACAATAGGCACATCAGTAAACGGCGCCAATTTTTGGTGGATCATATCTTCAAAGACTTTAACGGTCTTATTATTCTTTTCAATAAGGTCCCACTTGTTTACCACGATAACTACCCCTTTTTTATTTTTTTCGGCCAAGTGGAAGATATTAATATCCTGCGATTCAATGCCCTCAACCGCGTCAATCATCAGGATAATTACATCCGCTTCTTCCAGCGCTTTGATGGTACGCATTACCGAATAAAATTCAATATTCTCCTTAACCTTGGTCTTTTTTCGCATCCCGGCGGTATCTATCAGCATAAAATCATGGCCGTACTGGTTGTAGTGGATGTGTATAGAATCGCGCGTGGTACCTGCAATTGGTGTTACAATATTACGTTCCTTGCCAATAAGCGAATTAATGATAGACGATTTACCCACATTAGGCCTGCCTACGATAGCATATTTGGGGCGGGTGCTTTCTTCCAGCACTTCATCATCAAAATGTTTTACTACTTCATCTAACAGGTCGCCGGTGCCGGAGCCGGTCATGGATGAAATACTGTGGATCTCGCCTAAGCCTAAGCTATAAAACACGGCCGCGTCTGCCAATTGCGAGCTGTTTTCCAGTTTATTCACTACTACAAATACAGGTTTGTTGCCTTTTCGTAATAAGGTGGCTATCTCATCGTCCAGGTCGGTAATACCGGTGGTAAAGTCCACCATAAATAATATGACAGACGCCTCTTCAATGGCAATGATTACTTGTTCGCGTATGGCAGCCTCAAACAAATCGTTTGAGTTAGCTACATAGCCGCCGGTATCAATTATGGTAAACTGATGATTTAACCACTCGGCCACGCCGTAATGCCTATCGCGGGTTACGCCGCTAAAATCGTCTACAATAGCTTTGCGGCTTTCGGTTAAACGGTTATATAATGTTGATTTACCTACGTTGGGCCTGCCAACTATGGCTACTATGTTACTCATTTTTAGTTGTAAGTTGTGAGTTGTAGGTTGTGAGCTTAGTTTTCACAATAACAACTTCGTATAAATTTAGTTGTAAATTATTAAGTACTCAAAACTCATAACCTACAACTCAAAACTATTATTCATACCCAAATTTTTTCAGGTAATTTTTTTTGCTGCGCCAGTCGGGAATAACTTTTACAAACATTTCCAGAAATACCTTTTTCTGGAAAAACTCCTCCATATCACGGCGGGAGTAGGTGCCTACTATCTTTAGCATTTTACCCCCTTCGCCGATAATGATGTTCTTTTGCGAATCGCGCTCTACAATGATCTCCGCACTGATGCGGTGCAGCTTTTCGCCCTCTACAAATGCGGTTACAATAACCTCGGTGCTGTAAGGAATTTCTTTTTTGTATTGTTTAAATATTTGTTCCCGTATCATTTCCGAAGCGAAGAAGCGGTCGTTCCTGTCGGTTAGCGCGTCTTTCTCATAATAGGCTGGGTGTTCGGGCAAATGCTCGATAACAAAATTCATTACCGCCAGCACATTATAATCTTTTAGGGCTGATATGGCAAAAACCGCTTTCGGATTTAATTTCTCCTGCCAAAATTCCACCTTAGCTTTTACGGTTTCCTCGTCACTTTGATCCACCTTATTGATCAATACGGCCAGTGGCGCCTGCGAGCCTTCCAGTTTTTTTAATACGTCGGCCTCATCATACTCTTCGTATATATCGGTTACCAGCAATATCAGGTCGGCATCTACAATGGAGCCGTCTACCTGGTGCATCATACTTTCATGCAGGGCATAATGCGGTTTGATAATACCAGGCGTGTCAGAAAAAACGATCTGGTAATCTTTTTCGTTCACAATACCTAATATACGATGACGCGTGGTTTGCGCCTTTGGGGTAATGATAGACATTTTTTCACCCACAAGCGCATTCATCAGGGTAGATTTACCCGCGTTTGGCTTACCAATTATGCTAACAAAACCCGCTTTATGACTCATAAAAAAATATATGAAATATTATTTGGACTGCAAAGAAACGAATTATATCTTTGCAGTCCAATTTAAACGGGATGTAAATTGCATTTTTGACAAATTGGAACACTTTTTGCAGTTATGAGCAAGAAGTAATACTAACAAAAATAGTGCGGGATGGAGCAGTTGGTAGCTCGTCGGGCTCATAACCCGAAGGTCGTAGGTTCGAGTCCTGCTCCCGCTACAAAAGCGCCTTTCTTAATCAGAGGGCGCTTTTTTTATAATCTTTTCATTATTTTTGTTAAAATACTCCGCCTTTAATATAAATCTTGCCATTTTCGGTTCGAGTCCCGCTTCCTTAATTAAATAATACAAAATATTTTATTTATTTGTCTTTATTAATGACTATCTGATTAATCATAAAAATGTCAACCAATTTGATAAAGCAGAAATATGCAGTTTTCAAATGATTTAACAGATATACAACTTATTCGACTTTTAAAGGAAGACAGTGAGACTGCATTTGCTGAAATTTACAAACGTTATGCAAAAAGTCTTGCAGATTTTACGGCTTCAAAATTGTTTAACCTGGAAGATGCTCAAGATATTATTCATGACCTTTTTGTTAGACTTTGGGAAGACAGAAAACAATTAAATATCACGTCCAATTTAAAAACTTACCTCTTTACTATTGCGCGTTACCGAATCATAGATAAAATCCGCAAGAATGTAACGCGCCAAGAATATTCGGATATGCTCCAATCCTTATCGAGCGCATATCAATCCAGCATCGAGCAGGAAATAACCTCTAAAGAACTTCAACAAACTATTTTAAAATCTCTCAACCAATTATCCCCAAAAGTTAAGGAGATCTATATCCTAAGCCGGGAAGAAAATTTAAGCATTTCGGAAATTGCAACAAAACTTCAATTGTCAGAACAAACTGTGAAAAATCAGTTATCAACTGCATTAGCACATTTAAGAAAATCACTATCCGGAATTTCTGTTGCAACTCTTATTTGGTGGCTATCATAGCATCTCTTTTATCTAAAAAAAATTATTTCATTTTCTTATAGTACTAAACGGCAGTTCATACGACTACTGTTAAATTTCTGTAAGATGGACCGAAATATTATAGAAGCTTTATTGGATCGTTACCTGAAAGGCGAAACATCGCGGGAAGAAAACGAATTGGTGGAGGGCTGGCTGGAGGAGAACAATAATCCCCATTCACAATGGCAACACTTTAATCAAAGCCTGAAAGATCAATGGCTGGCGGATGTATTCGGCCAGATACAAGATAGCATCAAAACTGATGAACTGGAAATATTTTCCATGCCACAGCGCAAGGATTTATGGCGGCGAATTGCTGCGGTTGCAGCAGTTTTAACTATTTGTTTTTCGCTGTATCTGGAATGGCCTGCATTACAAAACCGCCTGCATCCGGTACAGTTAACTGCATTAACGGTTCCCTTAAACCAACAAATGCAAATCATTTTGGCCGACGGAAGTAAGATTTGGATTAATGGGGGTTCTCTACTAAAATACCCTCAGAAATTTAACAGTAAAATAAGAGAGGTTTATCTTTCCGGTGAGGCTTATTTCGATATTAAACATATTGCAAACAAACCCTTTATTATACATACAGGAAAAGTAGTGACTACTGTTTTGGGGACGGCTTTTGATATTAAGGAGGATAAAATCAGCCATACCATTAAAGTAACTGTAACACGGGGAAAAGTAAGTGTGGCTAACGGGAATAAGCAATTAGGCATCCTCACTCCTAATCAACAGATCAGCTTTAATTTATTGAATAGTAAGGCTACTCAAACTGAAGTAGATGCCAAACAGGCTATTGCGTGGCAGAACGAGCTGCATTTTGAGGACATTACTTTTGCTGAAGCAGCCTCGCAGTTACAACAACGCTTTAATGTTAAAATAAATTTCAGCAATGATAAAGTGAAAAACTGCCGGTTTACAGGTACAGCTCTTAAAGGTGAAAAACTGGATAAAATATTGAAGGTGATCTGCGCTTTTAACAACGCGACCTATCAAACTAAAACGGACGGCAGCATTATAATCGATGGGGTTGGATGTAATTAACGATCATACATGGACAAGAAATAAAATAAAAACGAAAGGCTAATTTATACTCCAGGTAGAATAAACAGCAAAATAGAACCTGCAAGCCGACGGCTATCGGCTTACAGGTTTCCAGAGAACCGGAGTTTTAAATCATTTGGTAATCACTTAAAACATTTAAAAGTATGGAAATTTCTGCAAAAATGCAGGAGAAAGGGATGTATTATGCTCGCCCTCATCATCAATCACAGCAATACAGATCAAACTTTATACAATTCATGCGCATCAGTTTCCTTATCACCGTTTTATTCATCGCCACGCTACAGTTATTGTTGGCAGTGCCAACACATGGCCAGGATATGACCGTTGAAAAGGTGACCGTAAGACTGAAACAACAGGAACTAACAGACGCGTTTAAACAGATCGAGCAGCAAACCACGCTGCGCTTTTTTTACCGTAAGGCAGAGGTGGGTAAATTAGCTAAACTAAATCTGGCACCCGCCAGCCGTACCATTGAACGGACGCTGTTTGAACTACTCCAGAATACCAGCTTTAGCTTTAGGCAGGTAGATCAGAATATCCTGATCGAAACAAGCGGACAATCATCAAACGTAAAAACAAGTATCAGCGGGAAAGTATTGGCTAAAGATAATAACCAACCGCTGCGTGCTGCCCGCGTAGAGATATTACGTAGCATTGATCTGCAATTGGTAGGGCAAGCTTTTACCGATTCTACCGGTCGTTTCGAGATCAGCACTCAGGATAACTCACCGCATATCATCAGGATAGCATTAATGGGCTATCATGTATACCGAGCGCAAGTTGCAGATGGCAGCCAAGTTATGCTCCCGGAAATTTACCTTGAGCCCGAGTTATTGAAAGAGGTGGTAATTGCCGCCCGGTCACCACTGATTAAGCAGGAAGTGGACAGACTGGTTTACAACGTGCAGGGCGATCCGGATAATAAAACCAGCACCGTTTTGGATATATTGGCGAAGGTCCCACTGGTATCGGTTAATGCCGACGGTGATATTAAACTAAAAGGTAGCTCCAGCTTTAAAGTACTGATTGATGGCCGTGCCTCATCCTTAGTCGTCAATAACGCGGCAGAGATCTTTAGGGCTATGCCCGCCAGTAGCATTGCAAGTATTGAGGTGATCACGATTCCCCCGGCTAAATATGACAGTGAGGGATTAGCGGGTATTATCAATGTGATCACGGTCAGAAAAAAGCTGGACGGTTATAATGGCAACCTCCTCCTTCAGTATAAGTTTCCCAACGGGCCGCGCAGCTACGCTAATTTCACGTTTAAAAGCGGCAAATTCGCCATGTCTGTATCAGGAGGCTATAACATCAACAATACCCCGCAAACGCCTTTTTCTATCTCCCGGCAAAACATTAGCCCGGTTAATTCCACCATTGACCAGGAGGGTACGGCCCATACCATTAATCATCAAAGTGTTGTTTATTCCCAGTATAGTTATGAGCTAGACAGCCTGAACCTGATTTCGGCAATTATTAACTACGCTAATGGTTTCAACCACCGCCTGGGTAGCAGTTTTACCCGCCAGATAGACAACACGAACAGCAGCTATCAATCAGACGAGGACGGCCGTAACACCCAACATGGGTATGACCTTGGTCTGGATTACCAAATGGGTTTTAAGAGAAAGAAAACGCAACTGCTCTCGTTTTCCTATCGCTATAGCGATAACGACTACAACCGGCTTAACCTGTTTACCGCATCTCAGCAGGTAAATTCGAATATTAACGATTATAATCAGGAAAACATTTCAGGCACTAAAGAACACACCTTGCAACTGGACTATACCCATCCTCTAAAGAATGTGGACATCGAGGCAGGTATTAAAAGTATTTTCCGGAATAACTTTAGCGATTATGTAACCACGTTGTTTAATACAGGCAATAGTTCAGCAAACGGTTTTAATTACGATCAGGACATTTATGCAGCTTATAATTCCTACCAATTTAAGCTGGATTCCTGTACGATTAAGGCAGGAGCAAGATGGGAGATGACTTCGATGAAGGCTGACTTTTCATCAGTTGGTATCGTCAATATTCCCGATTATAACCGGGTAGTACCAGCCATTGCCGTTCAAAAAAAGCTTTCCAAATCAACAAGTATTAATTGGGGGTACACTGAACGGATCAGCAGGCCGGGCATTAATCAGCTAAATCCTTATATCGATCGACAAAATCCCTTATCTGTTAGCTATGGCAACCCCAATCTGCGGCCAGAGTTAAACCATACCTTCACTTTCGGTTATAGTGCGTCTGGCAATGGCTCTGTTAACGCGGGCTTAAGTTATACTTTTTCTAACAACTCTATACAATACATTAGCCTATCAGGAGCAGACGGAGTAATAAATAGCACTTACAGCAATTTGGGTAAAAACGTCACGCTCTCGGGTTATATAAGCGTTAATTATCCGCTAAGCCAGCGCCTAAATCTGAATGCTTATACGGAGATCAGTCGGGTACATCTGACCGGGATGATTGATGGGCTGAACTATACGAAAAACGCAATATACAATAACACTAACATTAACTTCAGTTACAAAATGGATCATGACTGGCATACGGGCTTTGAGTTCCAGTACTATAGTCAAACTGGAATAGCCTTACAATCAAGTTTTAGTCCATATTATTATACTTCCTTTAGCTTGGCTAAAAGCGTATTCAATAAAAAGCTGACCATCCGCGGCTCGGTAAGTAACCCTTATTTAAGATATCTTAATTACAAAATCAATTATTCAGATCCGCATTATAATCAAGTTATAAAGCAGGATATTGTTTATCGTAGATTCAACATTTATTTAAACTACAGTTTTGGAAAACTGCGTGATGCTGGTGTGAAAAAGAACAAAAAGTCGGTTAAAAATGATGATACCTCAACCGTTGCCCCACCATCATTACCCGGTAATTAACTCTAAATCCAAAAGACAATTCAGCATGAAAACATTTATTTTAATCTCACTGGCAAGCATTATATCTAATCTCATGCACAGCACAGTAATACCAAACAGTTTTGAACAAAACAGATATTCGAGCATTAAGCATTAAATTAAAAAACAGTAGCTTACGGGAATTACAAGCGATACCATAACTGAATAATTGTTGAATATCCAACAAGTCCTCCAAAATGTTCGACATATTTCCTACACCTCCTACCTAGACGACAGCAAAGAGCCTTTTAGAGCAATCTAAAAGGCTTTTTTGTTTGGGAAAAGTGGTGAAAAGGTACATAATTCGGTACACTACGAAAAGCTCAATCGGTATGCTATTTTGTCTTGCTAATTATCTGTAAATAAGATAGTTTTAACGATTTTTTGTTTTGTCAAACTTTTAGCAAACAGATAGATATTACATCACCTTAACGTTGTAAGGTTTACCTTGTAAAAGAGTAGCTAAATATTGTGCTAACTTATTTTTTTGCTAAAGTGTACTCACCTCGAAAGTTCGTATTGCCAGTTATGGAGCCTAGTAATGGTTCAGGTCGTAATACATCGATTCTTGTTATCGTTCCATGATCATCTCTGGTAACGGATACTCCTGGAAGATTATCTACACTTATTGCGTTTAACTGTAACGTATAATTAAACATCGTAGGCTGCTGCTCTATGGATAACCCTAATGTTTTTAGAGAAAAAGCAAACTCACAGGTATATATCATGTTCTTATCAAATGAACCGAAAGCTTTAATTCCATCTTCGTTGTAAACCGAAATCAGTGTATCTAACCCCGCCACGCCCGTAACTCTTATCCATTTTGATTTTTCTTCAAATCGTTTATTGTTTATCAGCATAATAGAGTCAGCTTCTTTAACCGACGTAGGCTTTTCTCTATATCTCAGCTCCGGTTTATCCTTTCTGTCAAAGATGGGATACCTCACACTTATCGCGCTGTCCAATGTTTTAGAATTACCTTTGTTAACATAGAAGGCCAATCGACCATTGATGATTTTATGTATTACATCTCTATCTATTGCCTGTATAGTCAGATAAAGGTTTTTGTCATCATTTGATAACGTATAAAAGACATCTGTTGCCTTGTTATAAGCTTGAAACTTATTATCCCATTCTGTTGCCTTGCCATCAACTTTGATATTCGCAGGGGCACGTAGGTTGTTTTGTTGGATGTTGGGAAGCTTTTGGCCATATGCATTAATTGCGAAAGCAATGCTCACCATTAGCAGCAATGAGCCGCATACACTGAAATAAGATTTCATATGTTGTTTTTTTAGGTTGGTAACAATTGGTTAAAGCAATTTAGATATTTTTCTATTAACATTTCTTAAACTAAGCAGTGGTATAATAAATTTCTATTAGCAACATCTTAAGCTTGCATCATATAAAATACCAGCCACTTTACCCACTGTCTTATTTCCATATCTGATTGTCCGCTACTTTTGCTACAACCGCTGTTCAGATTTGATAACCGAACAGAATGATGAGCTTAAGATTTAGTTTTAAGCACCGTTCCCCTTTGCTTTATCTATTTATAGTAAGGATACTAATTCAGCAATGCGGTTAGATATACCTACTTCATTGTCATACCAAGTTACAACTTTAACTAAATTACCGATGGTCTTGGTTAGGCTTCCATCGACAATTGAAGAGTGCGTGTTGCCAAGTATATCTGATGAAACCAATTGTTCTTCCGTATATTCCATGATACCTTTCAGAGAAGTTTCAGCATAGTGTTTTAGCACATCTTTTATTTCCTCTTTGGTTACGTCACGTTTTAGATTGATCGACAAATCTGCAATAGAGCCATCGATTACGGGAACTCGGTACGCATACCCATCAAGTTTGCCTTTCAGGTTTGGCAATACATCTCCAATCGCTTTTGCGGCACCTGTTGAGGTCGGGATGATCGAATAAGCTGCAGCCCTTGCCCGGCGTAAGTCTTTATGTGGGGCATCCTGCAGGTTTTGGTCTGCGGTAAATGCGTGTACCGTTACCATGTAACCGGATTCGATGCCAAATTCTTTTTCCAGCACAGATAACACCGGTGCAATGGCGCCAGTAGTACATGATGCGGTACAATAAATCACATCATCACCGATCAGTTCATTATTAACGCCATATACAATGGTTTTTACACTGCCAGTTGCAGGGGCTGTGATCAATACTTTTTTTGCGCCCGCCTTAATATGCGCATATGCTTTCTCTTTATCGGTAAAACGCCCGGTGGATTCAATAACAACGTCGATGCCAAGAGAGTCCCAAGGTAGTTTTTCAGGATCACGTTCGCTCAGCAGGCTGATCCGCTTTTCGTTAACTATCAATGCATTGTCTTTTGCCGACACGTCACCAGGGAAGCGGCCATGTGCCGTGTCATACTTTAATAAATGAGCAAGTGTTTCGGCGTCTGTCAAATCGTTCACTGCTACAACTTCAATTTCAGGATGGCTTTGTAATGCCCTAAGGGTCATTCTGCCTATGCGGCCAAAGCCGTTAATTGCAATTTTCATATCGTTATTTTTATTATTTAAGTACTTATGTATATCATATCATCCGATCCGGAATGCTTCAACGAAGTCCTGAAAGCCCTCCGATAATCTGAAGGTGTCGTCATGAGGTGTCTCAAAAATGTCCGCCTCATGGATACTAAACCGCCCAAACCACATTGTTCTGCGATTCTTTCCAGCGGAATATTCGTGTCCTCCAAAAATTTACGGGCAGTTTCCACACGAAGTTTTTCGACAAATTTTGCTGGAGACATGCCGGTTTGTTTATGAAACACACGTGTCAGATTCCTTACACTCATATGGAGATGTTCAGCAATCCTGCTCACATTCAACGGTTCATGTAAATGGTCTTTTAACAATTGCTGTAGTTGGTTAGCAATATTTGCGCTTTCATAAACGGGCAGTAAATTGCCGAACTGCGACTGAAAACCTGGCCTGCTCAGATAAAAAACCAATTGCCTGGCAACCTTTACAGCGATATCCTTCCCGTAGTCCTCCTCTACAAGTGCAAGGGCGAGGTCTATTCCTGATGATACCCCGGCAGACGTGTAGATATTCTCGTCGTTGA
>DASWOZ010000229.1:0-10128 GCA_036398535.1 Mucilaginibacter sp.
CATTGGCGGCAGGCGCTTGCGTGCAGCAATTAATTGAGCAACAAGTGCTTTATCAGTATTTAACACAGTGGCTGCATTAATAACATTTGAGAAAAGCTCAAACACCAGTTGATTGTCCATGGTAACACCTGCATCAATAGATACACCGCCATATGCAACCGGTCCATTTTCGGGAGATAGGGACGGCGACATGACCAGCCATTTGTGTTCGGGTTCTTCAATTAAAAAGTCAAGGCAAAATTGTGCCGCCCCCTTCATAGCGCCATATACCGATTGCAAGTAGGCTTTATTACCGTTAAATAAATACTTGTCCCATAAATGCCTGCTCAACCATATTCCACCACTTGGCCATAACCCTGAATAAATGTCATCAACCGGCCCAGTTATTCGCCATAGATCTGTATTATGATGCGCCACCCAACCACGGGAACCATACATTATACGAGCGGTTTGCTGCCCGGTTACTGAAAGTTCTTTTACCATTTGAATAAGCGGCTCATGCATTTCTGCAAGGTTGGTTTCCTCTGCAGGCCAATAATTCATTTCGGTATTAATGTTTATAGTGTACTTACTACCCCAGGGCGGGCTCAATTTATCATTCCATAAACCCTGTAATGTAGCTGGCTGGCCACCGGGCTGTGAAGCTGATATTAACAGGTAACGGCCAAATTGAAAATATAAAGCGGCCAACTGCGGATCATTGCCATTGGCAAAATCGGCTATACGTTTATCTGTCGCATTTTTAACGGAATCCGTAGTACCTAAATCAAATTTTACACGGTTAAAATATTTTTGATAAGCAGCAATATGATTGCTTAGCAGCTGGGGATATGACTTTTTAAGCGCCGCGCTTAAATAAGTTGCGGCACGCATGCCTTCATCTGCACTTATATTATTATAGCTTACAAAATTGGTAGCTATAGAAATAAATAAGGTTACTTCGTCAGCCTTAGTTACAGCAACAGCAGTATCATTTGCAGCCACACTGCCGCCCGTTGTTTTTAGTTTAACCAGTGTTTTAAATTTAACTGCTCCTTTTATCCCATCTCTATCACTCGTAATGCCCGATAAAACCAATTCATCATTACCCCTGGTTGTTACAGTTGACTTTTGAGGACTAAACATAGAGGCCGAAAATGATAAGCTTGCCGGTTTACTTGCAGTTAAGTGTACTACCATTACCTGGTCAGGCGCGGATGCAAAAACCTCACGTTTAAAGGTTATTCCATTTACAGTATAAGAAGTTGTGGCTACGGCTTTCGTCAAATCCAGTTCGCGGTAATAGTGCTCTACATTATCATGCCCGGGAAAATATAAATTGAGATTACCTACAGGCTGGTACATCATCCCATTAATTTTCTCCGATTTTATTTTCTCGCGCGCTAATTTGGCAGCCTCTTTATTTTTCCCTTCAAAAATCAGTTTCCTAACTTCGGGCAGGGCCGCTAATGCAGTTGGGCTGTCATTACGGTTGGGGCCGCCGCTCCAAACGGTGGCTTCATTCAGTTTAATACATTCCCTTTCGGTATTGCCATAAACCATCCCCGCCAGGCGGCCATTACCAATTGGCAACGCCCTTTCCCAAACACTGCCCGATGGTTTATCATACCATAGCTTTAAATTGTTCTGTGCAAACAGCGTGACCGCGGCACTTAAAAACAGAAGTGTTAAAATACCTTTTTTCATATTTTTACTGATATTATTATTCTAATTAACTATGCCGACCGGTTATATTATTGTTGCGGAAATGATACGTATTGGCCCGTTCCTTTTAATATAAAATCAACTATTGGTGTTGGGTTTGGCAAACTATGCGGGTGATGTTTAAAACCCGGTTTATGTATTACTGTTATATTGCCGTTTAATGCTTTTACTTTTTGTTCAAAAAGCAAGGTATTATCAGCAGGATTCACTTCTTCATCTGCGTCAGCACATAAAATAAGTATAGGAAATTTGCCCTTTACAATTTGCGCAACCTTATCAACCGGGCTGCCTTTAAACTGGCGTACTTGTTCATCCGTGGTTAAGTTATAATCCTTTTTAAAAGCATCAAACATATCATTTTTAACAGCGGGTGTTTTCATAGGCCCCTCGGCCCATGCTGGGATATTTAAAAGTGGGTTATCTACATAAACACAAGCTACTTTATTTGCATTTGCTGCAGCCCAGTTAAACACATATATGCCACCACGGCTCATGCCTTCCATTATCGCTTTTTTTGCCAAACCGGCATCAGATAACAATTTATAAAAATCATTCCAGTCATTTATCGCTTCGTTGTTACCTAATAGCTCTGCGGCATCAAAATAAACTAAATGAAAACCGCGCTGTAAAAGTGCTATATCTGTTTGCGGTTCATGGCCCCAAAACCGGGCGCGCCACATCCAAGGGTGCCCTTTGGCCGACCATTTGGGTTTAACAACCTTACAATTGCGGCCGTTCAATGTAAAATCAGCACAGGGATAACCATAAAATGAGCTGATTTGCGTATTTTGAAGATGGCTGAAAACATCAAATTTAAAATCCTTTTCCCGTACAATATTATCATAGATCAATTTGGCCATGATGGTGGCACCTTCCTTATTAGGATGGATCTTATCCGGCGTATTAGCCTCCTGATCAACAAAAGGCGAGTGCATGTCTATTATTTCAATATTATCCCTAAAAGCTACATTTTGGATATAGGGATTAATTTTTTTCACGATCACGGGATCCCAAATACCAGTCGTATCCGTTACCCATGAGGGCATGGCTTCCATGAGTACTACGCGGGGATGGGATGGCAATTGCATAAATGATTGCACCAGATCATGACAATCCTGTTCAAAATCGTTATAAAATTTACGGTTTATTAATTTGCTGTCATTACCGCCTAAATCAATAAAAACAACATCAGGCAAAGCGGCCAGCGCCGCCTGATATTCTTTGGTATCCCAATAAGGTGAATTACCCTTTTTAAGCATGGTAGTGCCACTAACACCATAATTGGTAACCACATAGTTGTTACCCAACATAGTTTGCAATTGTGCCGGATAGCTGTTCTGTTCGCGATTGGCAATAGTTGCACCATAGGTAATGCTTGCACCAATACAAGCTACTTTAACCGGTTTATTTTGAGCAGCAATATTCAGGCTTAATATAAACAGTGAAAAAGTTGCGAAAAGTAATCTTATTGATCTTGTTTCTATACTTATTGACTTGCTGTAATACATTTTCTATCAATTAATCAGGCTGATTTTTTAAACTATAAAGTGCATTGTACAGGTCACTTGCCACCGCAACCGTGCGATCATCTGTTACGTAAGCATAATAGTTTACATTTTTCTTTACCAGGGTTGCCGGTATGTTAACGATATAATTCCCGCCGGTTGTGGCTGTGGCTGTAAGCGGTACCCAAACCCGTGATTGCCAATTGGCCGTAGGCTCGCTGTAGTATAACACTACCTGTGAAACGGTTACTCCATTGGGCATATTAACTTTAACAGTAATGTTCTTACTGCTGTCCGCCCCAATATGTTCATCTGCTATTTTCGCTGTTCCAAATGGTTTGCCTATACCTTTCAAATAGTAGTCAAAGTAAATTTGCTGCATGGTTGGGCCGGCAGGCATTTGCTTATGATTAAAATTAGGGTCCCACACATGATTTTTTGTGGCATGAATACTATTCAATGTGCCTTTTACGGCTTCGGGCCAAAAGTAGGTATCATTTGAAGTAGCTTCCAGGAAGTATGGCGCTTTAATATGTCCGGCACGCCTGCCTGCATCAAAGTACTTCAGCCACTGATCTCTTACCGTTTGAGGCAAATCCGCAATTATTTTTGTCCAAAATGATCCTTTTTCATAATAGCCAGACCCAAATACGGAATAAGCTGCTTTTACTTTTTTTCCTAATATTCCGGCCAGCATTGTAGTAGAGTAGCCTCCCCACGAAAAGCCGGTTATCCCTATATTTTTAACATCCACATTTTTTTGTGCACTTACAAAGTTAAACGCTTCTATTCCGGCTACTTCTGCGTCAACTAAAGTGCTGTTTTGTAAATCATTTGCAATATCAAAACGGGGGCCTTCCCCCCCCGGCCTCGATTTCCACGGGCCTGATGAATTGGGCGTATTTTGAGCATTACATATTCCGGGCATATCAAAGGCTAAGGCTACATAGCCGCGTTGCGCGTACGCTTCAACTAAATGTGATACGTCTTCGGCCTTACTGCCGCCACCATGCAAAATAAGTAATGCCGGATATACGCTTTGCTGCTGTGGGTAAGCCATGATAGCATATACCGCGTTTCCATTTTTTTTTGAAGTGAATATGAATTTCCTGGTTGTTATGGCACTATGGCCGTCACCTGTGTTTACTTCACTTAATACCTGTTTTACTACAGGTATACTATTTAAATATTGGGCATAAGGATCGGTATCTGCTTTAGCAATTTTTAGTATCAGCGCTAATACTAAAAATAGTATTATACTTTTTTTGCTCATTACTTTCTATTTTGAACCGGTTACCCAAAAACTGTCTTTCAACCTTATATCCTTTGATGAGCTGCCAATCATTATTTTAAACTCGCCGGGTTCAACAACCTTTTTCATCTGGCGGTTCCAAAGTGCAAGCTCATCGCTGTTGATCTTAAAACTAATTACCCTGCTTTCACCGGGCTTAAGCGTTACCCTTTGAAATGCTTTTAAAGATAGCCCTGGCAATGTTACGCTTGATTCTACGTCATGTATATATGCCTGTACAACTTCGGTGCCTTCAACTGCGCCAGTATTGGTTATTTTAACGCTTGCATTTACACTGCCATTAACCGGAATTTTCGGTGATGCAATTTTAAGATCAGAATAGCCAAAAGTTGTATAGCTAAGCCCATGGCCGAAAACAAACAGAGGCGTACTCTTTTCATCTACATATTTATGATTAGAGGTTGGCTTATGATTGTAATAAAATGGTAACTGCCCAACAGACCTCAGGAAAGTAATAGGCAACTTACCGGATGGGTTTACTTTACCTAATAATACATCAGCTATGGCTAACCCTCCTTTTTCGCCAGAAAACCAGGTTTCTACAATAGCGGGCACATGCTCGGCAACCCAGTTAATGGTTAATGGCCTGCCGTTAAACAATACCACTGCAACCGGTTTGCCGGTTTGCTGTATAGCTTTAATTAATTTAAGCTGGTTTTCATCAAGGTCAAGGTTTGCCCTGTCTTTTCCTTCACCTACTTCCTCTATATTTTCGCCTAATACAACTATGGCAACCGATGAATTTTGGACCAGCTTAACTGCTTTTTCCTGCAGATCATCAGATTGGCTTTTTGAAGCATAGCCCGGTTCATATTTGATCTGCACGGAACTACCCGCCCTTTGCTTTAAGCCATCTAAAATAGATATTCCTTTTCCTTCTGTATTGGAATAGCCGCCCAGATAAGTACTTTCGGCCAAAGAACCTATAACTGCTATGGATTGATCCTGCTTAACCGGCAAAACGCCATTGTCATTTTTTAATAAGCAAATACTTTCCTGTGCTGCTTTTAAGGCTAAATCCTGACTGGCTGCTGTATGAAAAGATGTGGTGATTAATTGCGGATCAATATACGGGTGATCAAACAACCCGAGCATAAATTTCACCCTTAATATATCACTCACGGTTTTGTTTAGCTGCGCTTCTGATATTGACTTATTTTTAACAGCTTTGGTTACCGCCGATAAAAAGCTTTTATGAGTAAAATCATAAAACTGCATATTAAGGCCGGCGTTAAATGTTTGTGCAAGCGCATCGCTGGTATCGGCTGCTACAGCATGGTCTACCAGTGACATTTTGATAGCACCAAGATCTGAAAGGACAAACCCTTTAAATCCCCATTCCTTGAGCAATACATCTGTTAGTAACCATTTATTGTCTACACATGGAATACCGTCAATTTCGCTATATGCAGCCATAATACCCATAGCATGAGCTTCACGTATGGCTTTTTCAAAAACATATAAATAACTTGAACGGGCCTCGCGCTCACCAATGTTTACCGGGCCCATGTTACTGCCTGCCTCAGGTATGCCATGTACAGCAAAGTGTTTTGGCTCGGCAATTACGGCGTTATGATCGCTTAAATTTTTGCCCTGCAGCCCTTTTACCATGGCTACCCCATTAACAGAACTAAGGTAAGGGTCTTCGCCATAATCTTCTTCTACCCTACCCCAACGTGGGTCATGTGCCAGATCAAGCACAGGGCCCAATATCATACCCACGCCATGCGCCCGTGTTTCGGTGCCAATTACCCGGCCTACCCTATGCACCAAAGCGGTATCCCATGCGCTTGATAGTTGCAGCGGAATGGGGAAAGATGTACTGCCTAAACCACTATATCCGTGTAAGCCTTCTTCTATAAACAGAACCGGGATACCCAGCCGTGTTTTTTCTAAGGCATATTTTTGTATACTATTGGCTATATCCGCGTTTATAGGATAAAGATCATGTATAGAGCCTATACCGGTTTTGCCTAAAACTTTAGCTGTTTTCTCTTCGGAGTAAGTAGTCGCCTCATGGCCCTTCATGTCGGTAATATCCTTACCGGAAAACATGTCCAGTTGCTCAATCTTTTCTTCCAGCGTCATCCTGCTTACCAGGTCGGCTACGCGCTTTTCTACCGGTAAAGCGGCATTTTTATATGGATACTTTTCAATCCATTTTGCTGCCGTAAATGCGATAAAAAAAAGAAGCAAAAAAATATAAATGCTGTATTTACCGGTAAATTTCATTCTTCTCAGTTTATGTTTATTATGGTAGCCTAACTTGGTTTAAGGTTCTGCTATCAGCAAATCATGTTTTTGACTATTGGTTTTAAGGCTTTTATAAACCTTTTATTCTGTTATACCCCATTTTTTGTTAGGTTTTGGGCCCATTTCTAACTCCAGTTTACCGCCATTCATTAATTCATCGTGCGTAAACGAAGGTGTATTTAATACTTTACCATTAAACTTAGCACTTTGGATATATTTATTGACAACTGAACAATTGTTAGCGATCATGGTAAATTCCTTATTACCGGGCAGGCTAATGGTCACTTTACTAAATACCGGGCTGCCAATGGTATAAATAGGAAGTCCGGGTGTTATTGGGTAAAATCCCATAGAAGAGAAAACCACGAATGCTGACATCCCACCTCCATCTTCATCACCCGGGATACCAAAAACATTGTCTTTATACCACAGATCCAGCAACAAGCGTATGTGGGCCTGTGTTTTCCATGGCGCACCTGCATAATTGTAGAGGTAAGGAATATGGAAACTTGGTTCATTTCCCATAGAAAATTCACCTACTAAACCGGTAGCATCCGGAAACTTGCTCCAAAACTCATATTTACTTCTTCCCAGCGGTTCGCGAAATAATTGATCAAGCTTAGCCTGAAAAGCGCTTTTACCACCCATTAAAGATATTAACCCGGTTATATTATGCTGTACCTGCCATAAATAAGTCCAGCCGTTATTTTCATCATAATAATCACGGCCGCCTAAACCGCCATCAAATTTCGGATCAATGTTTATCCATTTACCATCGGCATCTTTGGGCATAAACATTTTTACATCATTATTCCACAGGTTCTTATAATCGGCTGATAAGGCATTGAATTTTTGATAATCCTCAGTTTTTCCCAAATCTTTAGCTAACTGCCCCACTGCCCAGTCATCATAACTGGCACCCAATGTTACAGCAACAGCCTGCCTCTTTTCAAAAGGGTCCACAGTGGCAACGGTTTCCTTTTCACCTTGTTTTAAGGCAGGGAAATAACCGTTTTTATAGTAAAAGTCCTCAAGTACTGTTTTTGGCCCATTGCGCCAGGGCAGCATGGTGGCTTCAGTAGCATTTTTCACCATACCATCATAAGCTTTCTGTACATCAAAGTTTCTTCTTCCTTTACGGTAACCATCCAGTATCATTATAGAAGAATGAAAGCCATTCATACATGGATTATCGCCAAATAATACCGGGAAAGTAGGCATCCAACCACTTTGATCATACTGCGTAACATATGAATTAAGCATATCCTCTTCCATTGCCGGATTAAGAATATTTCTTAGCGGATGTAATGCCAGGTAAGTATCCCATACCCAATCATCTACATAAAACGGCCTGTTACTGGTATGGATCTTATTATCATAACCGCTATAATATTGAGTATCTTCTGTAATGTCTACCATACGCTCATTACACCTATAATAGGCCGTATAAAATGACCGCTTTTGGCCTTCTGTACCGCCTTCAACTTTAATTTTATTAATTACATCGCTCCATGCTTTTTCGCCGTCTGCTTTTATTTCTTCAAATTGTTTATTCTTTATTTCCTGATTAAAGTTTTTTCGGGCCTGCTCCGCACTGATATAGGATATGGCATACCTGAATTCTATTTTATTTGAAGCGCTTTTTGGAAAAGAGATATAAGACTCTACCTTTTTTCCCTCAATTGCAGTTGCATCAGATAGCTGTCCGTCTTTCACTGTTCCGGTTTTTCCGTTAACACTAAAGACACCATACATGTATACTTTTATATTGTCATGATAAGTTTCTGTGGCAGAAATTTCATTACCGCCCGTAAATTTCCATGAGCCAATACCGTTATTATAAAGACTAAAAAGAATGTTCTTATCGGCCGCGTTATCCGGAAACTCAAAACGGTAAATACCTGCTTTTTTACCGGCTGTGAACTCAACGGTTACTTCATCATCAACCAGATATGTTGAATAATACCATGGCCTGGTTATCTCAAGTTCATGGTCATAAGTAAGTTTTTGTTGCCAGGCATCTATTGATAATTGTTTTACAGACGGTTTCATAGCAAAAACCTCACCCAACCGATGGGAAACTATGTTAAGCGGGAAACTGGAGATCTGATCATCAATATAATCGTTTCTTTCGGGATATACCCTAATCATTTGGTTGGGCAACTGAACAGTTGGCCGTGTTGGTTGTAATAACGCACCAACGTTACCTATAATGGGGTCAACATATTTTAAGTTGCCACTACCGGCATTATCATCTCTACCCTGGGCGCTAACAGCGCTATTGTAAAAACAAAATATTACACATAAAAAAACAAACGTAAATAAGCGTGTACCTTTAATCATTTCAGATTATAAATTAAATAAAATAAGATTTAAAATCAAAAGTCAATACAATCCCTCTTGAATGGACTATTGACGTAATTATGCAGTAAACTATCAGCTTAATAAATTACTTATAATTGGTTCCGTAAATTAAAGGAGCTTTAATTAATAAATGTCTAATAATTGATTAATTAAAAAATCAATCCCAAAATAAACTTATAGATGCTTGTTTTAAGGAAGCATTTAGATACTGCAGTGAAAAATATCATTCTGTAAGAAGCTGTCTGAAAATAATAAAAGCGCGTCATTACTGCGGTGATATGCATGGCAATTTCTACGCATACTTATACTTTTCCCCTCGCGTTATTGAATAAATTTCAGACAGTTTTTTATGTTTATAAATGGGGGAGGTAATAATGCGCATTTTTTTACCGCAGCCTACAGATAAAATTTATCATAATTTCTTTGGGATCCAAAAACATTAACAGAGGGGAATGGGTAGAAATCATAACCATTTTGGGTTGTGTATTAAAATACCTTAAAGACATTAATTAACATTTTATGGAGTAAATTAATAGTAATAAAGAACATTGTGAACAACCCATACGGCAACCCGGTATCCGGTTCCAAACACAAAGAACAATCTGTAACTTTTTCATATACAAACCATATAAAAAGTATATAATTAGATATTTATTAAGAATTAATTAATGCATTCCTATTGTTTTGAAGTATAAATCGTCTGCTAAAATCAGAATTTATAAGCCAATTAAATAAACACCATTATAAACCGTTTAGGCTATAATTTATAAGTTTTAAGTTTTAAAATTATAGTCCTAAGTATCCAATGCGATACAAACTTTATTATTGATTATTAACTATAATAAACTAAAGTAATTATGAGTAACTCAAAACACCAATCAAACCTTAACCGGCGGGATGCCCTAAAGATGTTTGGTATTGGATCATCAGTAGGTCTGTTAGGTTTGTTGGGCAGTTCGGCAAGTGCTAAGGCAGCAGCCAGAGAAGAAG
>DASWOZ010000230.1:0-14641 GCA_036398535.1 Mucilaginibacter sp.
CCGCCAGAACCGCCTGTCATACGGCGCATAATAAATATCCAAACTGCAGCAATCAGGATGATCATTACTACACCCTGTACTAAGCCGTTAGATAACAGGCTTTCGCGCTGGGTATAATTAATGCCTATTTTTTGACTGTCGGGCAGGTTTTTTTCTGCATTGGCAATGTCAGCCCTTAAACTTTCGTATGATCCTGCGGTAAATGAATATTGCGGATCATCTGATGATACACCAAAGGCATGCTGCGCTTTATTAACATCGGCATATTGCGGCTTTTTTAAGCTGTCTTTTTTAATATGAACTTCGGCAACTACTAAATCGCCGCTTTTGTAAGCAACAAGATGATCCACATCATGCTGGGCAAGCATCTCCGATTCAAAGCGCTTAAAATCAATCTGAGTTCCTCCGTTATTACCAGAGAAATAGGCTACGCCTATAAAAGTGGCTATAACAACCGCGTAAAGCCACATTACATTAAACTTGGGGGGCTTGGGGGTAATTTTTTTATTCGGTATTTTTCGTAGCGGTTTTGGTTTTTCTATTTTATTATCTTTCATTTCTTTATATCAAACTTATTTACATTAAAGCCACCGCCTGCTAAGCGCTTTTATAGCTTTTAATTTCGGCATCGCCCCACAATTCTTCCACACCATAATATTCACGTTTATCAGTCCTAAAAACATGAATAACTACACTTATATAATCCAGTAATATCCATTCGCCATATTCAAGGCCTTCTTTGCGCCACGGCTCCTGTTGTACCGCTTTAAAAATTTCATCTTCAATACTGTTGGCAATCGCTTTTACCTGGGTGGATGAATCAGCATGACATATTACAAAATAATCGGTTACTGCACTGTTTAATTCTCGTAGGTCTAACCTGACAATATCATTGCCCTTTTTTTCCTGTATGCCATGTATCGCTAATTCAGAAATATAAGCCGATTCATTTATCACTTTATTTTTTGCCATCAAAAAGAATTAGTTTTGAACGTTTTTGAGTTAAACATTATTACACATTGCAAAATAACATATTTTCGGGATTATTTGTTGGACAAAATTTACTGACATTAAAAGAAGTTGACTCGACCAACAATTTCCTTAAAAATCTATTGTCAAATTCCAAGCCATTGCCTGAAGGAACGGTCATTATGGCAGAAAGTCAATATGCCGGGCGCGGGCAGCAGGAAAACAAATGGCATAGCGAACCGGGGAAAAACTTAACTTTTAGCTTATTGCTCACTCCCACTTTTTTAAGTGTACCGAACCAGTTTGACCTAACAAGGGCCATGAGTATAGGTGTATACGATGCTTTAGAGCCGATATTGGGGGAGCAGCTTAAAATTAAATGGCCAAATGACATTTATTATGGCGATAAAAAGCTGGGGGGCATGCTGATTGAAAATTTAGTGCAGGGCGGGCAAATAAAAAATGCCATTGTAGGTATTGGCTTGAACGTAAATCAACTTGATTTTCCTGAAGGTGCGGCCAATCCAACCTCAATAAAGCAAATCTTACATGCAGATTATGATTTAAGAAATTTATTATCCGAGATTTGCAATCACGTTGAAGCCTGGTACTTAAACTTAAGAGCAGGCAAAACAGAAACTGTAAGGTTTGCTTACCTTGACCGACTATACTGGTTAAACGAGCGACAAAGGTTTAAAACCGCAACCGGAACATTTGAAGGTATTATTACCAATGTAAAGGATACAGGCATACTGGTTATACAGGATAATAATAACAGGGAGTTGGAGTTTAGCTTGAAAGAAATTGAATTTTTAAATAAATAATATGAAAAAAGTATTGTTGCTTGTTGCCGCCTTAGTTATTGGCATTGGTGCTTATGCACAAATTGAAACCCCGGTAAAATGGGCATACGCTGCTAAAAAAACAAGCGCTACCGAAGCGGTGGTGTTTTTTAAGGCTTCTATAGAGGATGGCTGGCACATCTACTCGTTAAATGTAAAGGATGGCGGGCCTATTAAAACCGCGTTTACTTTTGCGCCATCAAAGGAGTATGCTTTGGTAGGAAAACCATCAGAACCAAAACCGATAAGTAAGTTTGAAAACGCATTTAAAATGAATGTAACCTATTTTGAAAAAGAGGTTGTTTTTCAACAAAAAATTAAATTAAAATCACCTAACGCATCGGTTGTTAAAGGTAAACTGGAATATATGACCTGTAATGATCATAAATGCCTGCCGCCCGAGGATCTGGACTTTTCTATTCCTTTAGGTAAATAATCATGACACTATCCGGTAAGCGCGGCGCCCGCAATATATTGCCTTTATTTATTATTGTTGTTATATTTTGGCTGGCGGGCATGTCGCCGGTTAAAGCTGCACAAAGCCAAAAAGCAGATACTGTTTCAACAGTGGGGGTTACTTTTACGGCCATACCAACCGCTGCAGATAGCATGGCGGCGCAAAAGCAAAAGGTTACCGAAATAAGTACGACTACAGCAACGACGGTAATCGCTGACGGAAAGCCAAAAACGCTTTGGGCCATATTTATAGCAGGATTTTTAGGTGGATTCGCTGCTTTTTTAATGCCTTGCATTTACCCTATGCTGCCATTAACCGTTAGCTTTTTTACTAAAAAAGCAGGCAGCCGCAGCCGGGCTGTTTTTCAGTCGCTGTTATATGGCCTTTCAATTATTGTTATTTATGTATTTGTTGGCTTGTTAATTACGTTGTTTTTTGGCCCATCGGCGTTGAATGCGCTGGCTACTAATGGCATATTTAATTTCTTCTTCTTTTTATTGCTGATTGTTTTTGGCATATCGTTTTTTGGCGCGTTTGAAATTACATTACCCAGCTCATTAGCGAATAAATTAGACGAGAACTCGGACAAAGGCGGATTGATAGGCATTTTCTTTATGGCATCAACCCTGGTGGTTGTTTCCTTCTCTTGTACAGGGCCTATTATTGGCTCGGTATTGGTAGAGGCGGCAACTAAAGGGGAGCGCTTAGGCCCGGCAATTGGCATGTTTGGGTTTTCATTAGCACTGGCATTACCATTTACTTTGTTTGCCTTGTTTCCATCGGCGTTAAAGAGCCTGCCAAAATCTGGAGGGTGGTTAAATAGCGTTAAGGTGGTATTGGGCTTTATTGAGATAGCGTTTGCATTAAAATTTTTGTCAAACGTTGATCTGGCCTACCACTGGAACTGGTTTGACCGCGAGATATTTTTATCGTTGTGGATAGCTATTGGCTTATTAATGGGCCTGTATTTAATAGGAAAAATTAAATTTTCGCATGACAGTGAATTAAAGTATCTGTCAGTCCCACGGGCATTTATATCCATTATTGTTTTCGCGTTTGTGATCTATATGATACCCGGTTTGTGGGGAGCGCCCTTAAAATCAATCAGCGCTTTTTTGCCGCCGTTAAGTACACAGGATTTTGACCTTTCGGCAGGCGTTGGCCCGGCAGCAACCGTATCTACTAATACATCTACAATAAAAATAAAGAAATACGAAGAGCTTTTTAAGCGTTTACCCAAGGTAAAAGGCATTGACGACTGGTATGATTATGACCAGGCTATTGAAGTATCTAAACAACTACATAAGCCAATAATGATTGATTTTACCGGCTGGAACTGTGTGAACTGCCGAAAAATGGAATCAAACGTGATGCCTAATCCCGAAGTTTTAAAACGGCTGCAAAATGATTTTGTGATACTACAATTGGTAATTGATGATAAAACGGAATTACCCGCTGCCGAGCGGGTCACCTCAAAGCTAACCGGCAGAAAAATAAGCACATTAGGTGGCAAATGGCTGGATTTGGAAGAATCAAAATATAATTCAAACGCGCAGCCTTTTTATGTAATTATCAACGAAAAGGGCGAAACGCTTGTACCACCACAAGGCGCTATTTTTGATGTGGATGGTTTTAAAAACTATTTAGATAGTGGTATTGCTGCTTATCAAAGCCATAAATAGTACCTTGATAAAATTGTAAGTCTTTTTTAAAGATAATAGTTGATACTATTACCTTTGGCAAAAATATGCAGGGCATATTTATAAGATACAATCTTTTCAAAAAATGGCACAGATCAAAAAAATCGGAGTTTTAACATCAGGGGGCGATTCGCCGGGAATGAATGCGGCCATCAGAGCTGTAGTACGTACCGCAATGTATTATGATTTTGAGGTTATGGGTATTCGCCGCGGATACGAAGGATTGATTAAAGGCGATTTTATTACTATGGACCGTAAATCAGTGTCCAACATCATACAGCGTGGCGGTACCATCTTAAAAACCGCCCGCAGCGAACCGTTTAAAACAACCGGAGGAAGACAATCTGCTTATGAGCACCTGAAAAGGTTTGAAGTAGATGCTTTAATAACCATTGGCGGCGACGGAACATTCAGGGGTGCAGAAACCTTTAGCCGGGAATATGATTATCCTATTATAGCACTGCCGGGTACGATTGATAATGACCTGATAGGGACCGATTTTACCATAGGGTACGATACAGCCATAAATACCGCTATTGAAGCGATTGATAAGATACGTGATACAGCCGAGTCGCACGCGCGTTTATTTATTGTAGAGGTGATGGGCCGCGACTCTGGCCTGATAGCCTTACGCACAGGTATTGGCGCGGGTGCCGAAAATGTTTTGATACCAGATACGAGCTCGAATATGAGTGCCCTGTTTGACAGGTTAGAAAATGGCCGCAAAGATAAATCATCCCGTATTGTAATTGTTGCTGAGGGTGAAGAACCGGGTACCGCCTTTGAAATTGGGCGTACCATCAAAGAAAAGTATCCAAATTATGATACCCGGGTATCTGTATTGGGCCATATCCAACGCGGCGGCAGGCCAAGCTGTATGGACCGTGTACTGGCCAGCAGGTTAGGCGTAGCCGCGGTTGAAGCATTAAAAGATGGCCACACAAATGAAATGATTGGCCTGGTACATGATGAAATAACCTATACACCGCTTGAAAAAGCCATCAAACATCATATCGAGATTAACCCGCAGTTTTTAAAGATCGTAGAGATATTATCGTTATAGAGCCTCACCCAGCCCTCCCCGAAAGGGAGATTTAGAGGACGTTTGTTTTTTAAAAAACATTTTCTTACCTTTGCATCCCCGCTGAAAGAAAACTCCGGGGATAATGTTGAACACATAAAGTAAAGAAATGGCAACTAAAATCAGACTGCAAAGACACGGTAAAAAAGGAAAACCTTTTTACTACATCGTAGTAGCAGATGCCCGTGCTCCAAGAGACGGACGTTTTATTGAGCGTTTAGGTTCATACAACCCAAACACCAACCCCGCAACTATCGACATCAATTTTGACAAAACATTAGATTGGGTAAACAACGGCGCGCAACCAACCGACACTTGCCGTGCTATCCTTTCATATAAAGGTGTGTTGTACAAAAAACACTTACAAGGAGGCCTTAAAAAAGGCGCTTTAACTGAAGAGCAAGTAGAAACAAAATTTGCTGAATGGTTAGATCAGAAAGACAGCAAAATTACCGGTAAGAAAACCGACCTGGGTTCTGCAAAAGACGCGGCACGTAAGGCTGCCTTAGCTGCAGAAGCTAAAAAGAAGGAAGAAAGAGCAGCAGCTATCGCCGCTAAAAATACACCTCCTGCTGAAGAAGAAGCACCGGTTGCCGAAATTGAAACTGAAGAAACTCCTGCTGCTGAAGCGGACAGTGCAGAATAATATTGATAAGGATCAAGAATTTAAAGTCAAGATTCAAGCGATAATTTATAAAATGGCGAAGGCACCTACGAGGTTCTTCGCCATTTGTTATTTATAAGGTATTATGAAAGCAGAAGATTGTTTCAGGATTGGGAGCATACTAAAAACCAAAGGCCTAAAAGGCGAAATGCAATTATATGTCGACTTTGATAATTTAGCAGATGTCGATATTACCACGCTGTTTATTGATATAGCCGGAAAGTTGGTTCCTTATTTTGTTGAATCCATAAAATATGGCCCCAAAAATGGTGCATACTTGTACCTGGAGGATGTAGATACTATTGAAAAAGCTTCGGCGCTGGTAAAAAAGGACATCTATCTTTCTAATAAACTTAAACCCAAAAAGAAAAAAGGCGACTTTACCCTAAAAGATCTTAAAGGCTTTACTGCAATTGATGTAAATGAGGGCGAACTGGGTGAAATTACCGCTATACACGAATATCCCCAACAATTGATAGCTGCTGTTACCTATAAAACTTTTGAAGTATTGTTCCCGTTGAATGAAGAGATTATTAAAGTGATTGACGTGGTGAAAGAGATAGTTATGGTGGACCTACCTGACGGATTGTTGGATATTTATATGGATTAAAAGAGGGATTCAGGAGCGTTTTTAGGCTCTTAACGCTTACTTCCTGGCTCTCTCAAAAAACCTATCTTTGCGCTATGCGTTTTGACATAATCACTGTTTTACCCGGATTGCTGGAAAGCCCTTTTGCCCATTCAATTTTACAGCGTGCGCAAAAAAAGGGAATAGCAGAAATACATATACATAATCTGCGCGATTACGCTACCAATAAACAAAAAAGCGTAGATGATTATCCATACGGTGGTGGCAGCGGCATGGTCATGACCATTGAGCCATTTGCGGCCTGTATTACCAAACTAAAAGCCGGGCGCAATTACGATGAGGTTATCTTCATGTCGCCCGATGGTGAAACATTGAACCAGCAGATAGCCAACCAGCTTTCTATTAAAGGTAACATCATCATTCTATGCGGGCACTATAAAGGGATTGATCAGCGCATAAGGGATATTTATGTAACCCGTGAGCTGTCTATTGGTGATTATGTACTGTCAGGCGGTGAGCTGCCGGCAGCGGTATTGGTAGACGCGGTAGTAAGGTTGATACCCGGTGTATTATCTGATGAAACATCGGCCTTGTCTGATTCCTTCCAGGATGGTTTGCTGGATGCCCCGGTTTATACCCGCCCGGCGGACTGGAACGGCCATAAAGTGCCTGATATTTTATTAAGCGGCAACACACCCGAAATTGAAAAATGGCGCTTTGAACAAGCTATTGAACGTACCCGCCAACGCAGGCCGGATCTGTTGGATGAGTAGTTATAAAATTGCCTGGTTGGATAGATAGCCCAGATCAACCAGATCCTGATTGTTTGCAATAGGTATCATTCTGCAGTCTTTAAGCAAATAGTTTCTGTCGCAAATCTCCAAAACGTCCCGGTAATAATGATCTGTAAGTATAAAACCTTTATACTCCCGGTATTCCATCAGTTTTTCTTTGATCAGTTCTTTATATAGCGGTTCAATCATTGAAAAAGGCTCATCTAATAAAATAATAGCGTGATCCAGGTTTAACAATAAAAGCAGTTGTAAATAACGTTGTTGTCCTGACGATAGCTCACTAACTCTTTTCTGGATCATTTCCTCAACACCCTTTGAGTAAAACACTTTTTTCTGCTTTTCAAGCGGTAAGTACATCAGAATAATGTCTTTGGTCTTGGTATATTTTGGCAGCATAACATCCTGCGTATGATAACCAATGAAATTGCTTAGTTTTTCGCCATATCTTACTAATCGGCCATCAAAGTAAATTTCGGCATGATCAGGTTTTAAAGTGCCGAAAAGTATATTGAACAAGGTTGATTTACCAGTGCCGTTTCTGCCAAATAAGCCAACTATTTCTCCGGTGTTACATTCAAAAGTGATGTTTGAAAGTATGCGTCTTTCGCTAAAGCTATGTACAACTACCCTTACTGAGATTTGATGCACCATATTACAATAAGGATAGTTAAAGAAATAATCAGATTAATGATAAATGTTTTGATTTGCAGGCGACGTTTACTTATGCCTCCGTTTATGTAAAAGTAATATTCAATATCCTGGAAGTATTTGTAGACTATAAATGATACGAAAGTGCCCAATGTCCCGAAAAGGATAATTCCATCAATAAACCCGCTAAGGGCCCCAAAAATAACGCAGAATGCCAAGTTATACCTGGTAGCATCTGTATAATACTTAAAATACAATCTGGACAATTGGATATGGTTTGATTAAAACTATAAACGTATCATTTTTAAATATAATGCATTTGCGTCTAAAATAACCCAGATGTGCTCTTAACTGTAAGAGCAGCTTTAAACGCTTTTTGTTAAGAAAACAATAATTGTGGAAATTTTAAAAATCCACTTTTTATTATAAAATATTTTCCCTATAATTGCAATCCGATTTTTAGGGTGCTAAAAGTCGCTTTAATAGCTTAAAATCATGGATTTAGTAAAATTTGTAGAAGAGCAAACAGTAGTAGTAAACACTTTTCCTTCATTTAAGGCAGGTGATACTGTTAGCGTACATTATAAAATTAGAGAAGGAAACAAAGAACGTATCCAGGTTTACCAGGGTGTTGTTATTCAACGTAATAGTGTTGGTGTTTCAGAAACATTCACCGTTCGTAAAGTTTCTAACGGTATAGGCGTTGAACGTATCTTCCCTATCAACTCACCAAACATTGATAAAGTTGAAGTTAACAGCCACGGTAAAGTACGTCGTTCAAAACTATACTATCTTCGTGCACTTACCGGCAAAGCGGCCCGTATCAAATCAAAAAGAGTTTAATTATCATATTGTAAAAAAAACCTTCCTGCCAGCAGGAAGGTTTTTTTTTGCTGTTTTATAATAGCTATTAAGCAAAACGTTACTTTTATAAGTAATAAAATTTAAATAATTAATGAATAAAGTAATCTGCACTAATCAATATATAATTGTAAAAAATCAATGCATAATTGTAAAAAAATAGAATTAGATATTGTAAAAGATGTATATTGGTTCAATTAAAATGCAGCTTATTTAAGTTTAAATAAAGCAAAACCAATAGATAATTTATATCACAATAAAAAATATATTGCAGTATTGTTGATTTACTATTACTTTGCATAAAGAAACTAACTCAACCCTTATATGTTACTATCGCAATCTTTTTCAAGTTTAATTGAAAACAACAATTCTGCTTTAAATAATACAGCTGCGGATTTGTTGAACGGACTGAAAATACTTCATGACAATCAATGGTACATTTGCGGAAATTTAGCACTTAATGAGGGGCAGGCTCCGCATAAGCTGATCAATTCATCCCCTGCCGATCTTGATTACCAGTTGTTGATAAAAGCTGCTATGTTATTGGTAGCGGACACTGTTGAGCAACCCGTAACTATTACTACAGGATTTCCTTATGCCACTTATCGCATTTATAAGGATATAGCGATTGAGCAGCTAAGAAAGACCCATATTATTGAATACGATTCATCAACCTTTGGTGGTTCTGGCAAAAAGACGGTGATACTTGACGTTAAAAATGTTGATGTAATACCCGAAATTGTTGCTTGCTCAATTGCCTTAAGAAAAGGTGAAGAGAAAGCAAGCGGCAACTTTTTTATACTAAGCTGTGGCTTTGGTACGTTTGAATCTGTATTGAGTATGGATTCGGGTGTGGTTGAGCAAACGATGATTAGTACACATGGTTTACGTTATGCTATCAACTATATGATTAACGAGCTTTCAAAAACTCATTATTTGGGCTTTAGAACGGCACATACCCTGGATGAGGCTTTCCAGAGAGGGTACCTATATATTGATAAGAAAAATATTGATGTTAGGGAGATTAGGAAAAACGCTTTAAGATCTTATTATAATGAGGTTATATCGCCTAATTTAAGGAATGTAATTACAGATAAGAACCTGACAAAAACCAACAAAGTTTATTTATGTGGTGGCGGTATGTATTATCAGGACCTTATAGAATGTTTTAAAAATGAATTTGGTGAAATAGTTCAGTTGGAAGTTGTTAGTGATCCTGCTGCTTTGGCAAGTAAAGGATATACGCTGAATTCACTTCGTGTTTCAGGCGGCCTTCAAAATGCAGCGGTGGGGATTGATATTGGTAACTCTACAACTGTAGTGACAAGAATATCAGGTGAGTAATTAAGAATTGTGAGGATATTTAGGAAAGAGCAAAAAATCCCCATTGGTCCCAATAGTAATATCAGCAGCTTGGTGCGTGAGGGAAACGACCTGTTTTCTGATGAATTGATTTTACTCGATGAAAAGTTATCGGGTAATTTATTTTGTGCTGAAAAGATTGTGGTTGAGCAGAATGGCATACTTTCAGGTAATATTATCTCAAAGCTATGCGTAGTAAGCGGAACTGTTAATGGCAATATCGTATCGGCCGATCAGATGGAGATTAAAAGTACGGCAGTTATTAAAGGGGAAATTAAATCCGCATTGATCAATATTGAACCCGGTGCGGTTATTAATGGCGCTGTAACTATAGCAAAAGATACCAACGTAATAGCTAAGCTTTCTGAAAAAATAAATAAATACTCTTCCAGCGAATATTTAAATGCCAGGCTGGCTGCTGAAGCAGAACTAAATCAACTTATTGATAGCTCGGTAAATGTTGTGACAAGGCAGCAGGAAGTATCTAAAAATATCCCGATTCAGGCTATAAAAATAAAAGAGCCGCATAATAATGTGGCTCCTCCTGTTAAACCAGTTGCACCTGCGCCTAAATCAAAGGCGGCAGAACCAAAAGATAACAAGCCGGAAGAAGGCGGTAGCCAGCGATGGTGGTAATAAATTAGTTTAAGATTTCTTTTTCTTACCGGTTGTTGCTGGCTTTGATTTAGGCGTGGTGGCCGGGGCAGTTTTCTTAACCGTTTTTTTAGGTTTGGGTACCACATCATGTTCAATTACCAGCGTTGGCTCGTTATGCTCAGCAGATAAAGGTTGCGTTGATTCTTCAATATGGGTGTTATCAGTTGCCGTGCTGGTATTAGATACCAGTTCGGCTAATACCGTACGGCCGCCTTTTACCACTTCGCCCAGGCCCACATTAATCTTGGTGCCTAATGGTAAATAAACGTCTACCCTTGAGCCAAATTTAATAAAGCCAAACTGGTCTCCCTGCTCAACCACATCGCCTTCTTTTACATACCATACAATACGGCGGGCCAAAGCGCCGGCAATTTGACGGAACAGTATTTGCGTGCCTTCGCTGTTTTCCGTAACAACTGTAGTGCGCTCATTTTCTGTTGATGATTTAGGATGCCAGGCAACCAGGTATTTACCCGGATGATATTTAAAATATTTAATTACACCACTTATAGGGTTGCGGTTAATGTGTACATTAACTGGCGACATAAAAACCGAAAGCTGGATACGTTTATCTTTTAAAAATTCAGTTTCTTCAGTTTCTTCAATAACTACTACCTTTCCATCTGCCGGGCAAAGTACCTGTGTTTCATTTTTGCTGATTAATAAACGCGGGCTGCGGAAAAATTGCAGAATGATCACAAACAGGGCAAATGATAAAATGTATACTAGCCATTTAATCACATGCGCTTCGGGGAAATAAAACTGTATAAGCGCGTTCAGCACAAATATAAACAGTATGCATAGGGCAATGGAAGTGTATCCTTCTTTGTGGATGGTCATTGTTATATTATTTTAATACAAAACTAAGCATTTGTTATGAAGTATAGGTAAGCATAAACAATTGGCGCGGCCATTAACAGCCCATCAAAGCGGTCAAGCAAACCGCCATGTCCAGGCAATATCCCGCCCGAATCTTTTACGTTGATGCTGCGCTTAAACATGGATTCTATTAAATCGCCGGTTGTGCCAAAGCAGCTAATGATCAGGCCTATCCATATCCATTGCTGAGTTAAAAGATCGTCATAATAATTACCAATAATTAAGGCAACGCCCACTGTTATAATTATGCCGCCAATAAAGCCTTCCCAGGTTTTTTTAGGCGAATGGCGCTCAAATAACTTAGTGCGGCCCAATTTGCTGCCTACTAAATAGGCGCCGGTATCATTGGCCCAAAGCATCAGCAAAAATGCCAGCGGGAAATGGAAATTAAAGCTGCCCTTTACATAAGCCAGGGCGTGAAAAAAGGTAAAAGGCACAATGGTAAATATAATGCCCAGGTAGGTATAAGCAACATTGGTAAATGGAGCGCCGTTTTTTTTAAATAATTCCTGTATAAATATAGCGCTGAAGGTTAAAGGCAACAGGAACAAAAGCGGGTGGTAGGTTGCGTTATTATCATAACTTATTAATGCAAATACAATGTATAAATATAAGCCATTTAATAAGCCGCTTGCCAGGTTGGGGCTTATACCGCTTTGCTTAATTAAACCATAAAACTCCCATAGGCAATACAAGCTAAGCAATAAATAAAAAGCACCGAACACATACTGGCCCAATAAAACGGAGCCAAGCATTACGATGATAAAAAAGAAACCTGTTATAGCGCGTGTTCTCATAAATTATAGTTGATTCAGGATCATGATCTCGATAGCGTTGCTGAAATTTTCCTGGTGAATATAAACTTCAACATCGCCAAATGCCCGGTGGGATGAAGATTGTTTGTTGATCAAAACCGTAGCTATCTGATGCTCGGTAAGCACCTGTTTCACAATTTCTGACCGGTAATAATCAGAAGAAGTAAAAATTTTGACCCAGTTTTTCTCCATTAATGCTCCTGTAGTTGTGGTTTGGTTAAGGTTGCGTTACGGTATACATACAGCAAAAATAGAACAATTACCAGGCTAATTATATAGCCTGCAGAATTAAATATGTGCTGATCGTCGGGATCAACGCTAACTTTTTTATGCTGAAATAAATAAGTTGCCACAACCGCTGTGCCGTTATTAATAAAATGCGCCCAAACAGATGTCCAGATACTTTTGCTCCAGGCTACGAAATAGCCAAACAGTACGCCCAGCATCATTCGGGGTAAAAAACCAAAAAACTCCATATGGAAAGCACTAAATAAAATAGCGGTTATCCATATAGCAGCGTGATAGCTTTTTGTCCACCGGGTAAATATGGTTTGTATCACACCGCGAAACATAAACTCCTCGGCAATAGCGGTTAACAAGCCAATAACCAGTACATCGGCTATCATGTTCCAAACCGTATTCATTTGCAATAATATAGCGGTCAGTTTTTTGGCAGCCTCTTCACTATCACGCATCCATTGTTCTAAGCCGCTTAAAAAATGCGGTAGCACCATTTTTTGATTGATGTTGGATAAAAACTCGATCAATGGTGATGAAATGAACATAATGCAAAATACCAGTAACAGTAAAGCGAATGGAAAATGGATGCCTGGCTTTATGTAATCCTGCGGGTCTTTGATAATCACATAAGCATATAATACCGGGGCTGTAAAAATAGGAAGGGTAGTGCCTATGATCTGTATGATCCATAAGGCGGTAACTACATGCGGCGCGGTAAAGTTGGCTTGCGGGATAGCGGTTACCGTATTTAAGCCGTATAAGGCCGTTACTAAGCCTATTGCAATGATGTTACCAACAATAAGTATGGCTAAAAACACACCCACAAAACTAATAAGCTGTAAAGCGGGCGACATTTTATTGTAAGGTTTTTTTGACGGGGCTCCTGGTGTATTTATCATCCGGCTTAAATTCGTATTTTTGTAGTGCTTAAATATAAGGCATGTCTGTACAAATAGGAAATATTGATTTAGGGGAATTCCCGCTTTTGTTAGCACCGATGGAGGATGTAAGCGATCCGCCGTTCCGTTATGTGTGCAAACAAAATGGGGCGGATATGATGTACACGGAGTTTATCTCGTCAGAAGGATTGATCCGCGATGCTGCCAAGAGCCTGAAAAAACTGGATATTTTTGAGTATGAGCGCCCTATAGGGATACAGATATTCGGCAGTGATATTGAGCACATGCGCGAGGCTTCTGAAATTTCATCAAAGGCCAACCCCGATCTGATAGATATTAATTATGGCTGCCCGGTAAAAAATGTGGCTTGCCGCGGCGCCGGTGCCAGTTTGTTGCAAGACATTGATAAAATGGTAGCCATGACTAAAGCCGTAGTAGAAGCAACGCATTTGCCGGTAACGGTAAAAACCCGCCTGGGCTGGGACGATAACACAAAGAACGTACAGGAGGTGGCTTTGCGATTACAGGATGTTGGCATAAAAGCGCTTACTATACATGGCCGCACACGTGCGCAAATGTATAAAGGCGTTGCCGATTGGTCATTAATACGCGACATAAAGAAAGATCCTAACATTCACATTCCCATATTTGGCAATGGTGATATTGATTCGCCCGAAAAAGCAGCCGCATGGCGCATGGAATATGGTGTGGATGGGATGATGATAGGCAGGGCGGCCATAGGGTATCCGTGGATATTCCGCGAAATAAAGCACTATTTTAAAACCGGCGAACATTTGGATAAACCAACTATGGCCGAACGGATCATTGCCTGTAAAACACATTTAGAGAAATCAATTGAGTGGAAAGGGCCAAAAACAGGTGTTTTTGAAATGCGCAGGCATTACGCCAATTACTTTAAAGGGATAGATAACTTTAAAGAATACCGCATGAAATTAGTTACCGCGGGCACATTTGGCGAGTTGGAAGACATATTAGCCGGGATTGAAAGCAACCCCAACTATATAAATTACGTAACTACAGATACGGTAGCAATATAATTGACTAATAATAAACTATATATGTAAAAAATATATAGACAAACAAAAAATTATTGCGCTAAGTTATTGTAATGTAACAAGCATGCTATATATTTGAATAGTAGCCCCCTGTTGGAGAGGAGTTAG
>DASWOZ010000231.1:0-4331 GCA_036398535.1 Mucilaginibacter sp.
ACTACAAGCAACACCAAAAAGATGACACTTGCAATTATCCAAAGAATGGTTTTTAAAGCTATTCGTCCAAATCGTCCCAATTGTAGTTGTTTTTCAAATGTTAAGGTTTTTGTTCAAAATCGTATAAACAAATAGTGTGCTAAAAGCTCCGTTAGTCCCTTTAAATCTCCCCCACCGGGGAGATTTAAAGGGGGCTTAATAACATTGTTTGATTTTTCAACAACTGTAAACATAAAGTTGTTTTTTGGTAGATTTGTATTCTCCAAAATTTTAAAGTTACCATGCCCGATTTTTCACACTTACACGTACATACCCAATTTTCATTACTCGACGGTGCCGCTGATATAAGCAAATTATATAAGAAAGCTGCCGCGGATGGGATGAAGGCTTTGGCTATTACGGATCATGGTAACATGTTTGGCGTGTTTAAGTTTGTGGCCGAAGCGGGGAAACATAATGTTAAACCCATAGTTGGGTGCGAATTTTATGTAGTGGATGATCGCCATAAAAAGCAATTTACCAAGGAGAAAAAAGATAAAAGATATCACCAGTTAATGCTGGCCAAAAATCCGGAAGGGTATAAAAACCTGGTTAAACTTTGCTCATTGGGTTATATGGAAGGCCTTTACAGTAAATGGCCCCGTATTGATAAAGAGTTAATATTAAAATATCATAAAGGATTAATAGCCACTACCTGTTGTTTAGGTGCATCAGTACCGCAAGCTATTTTGCGAGGTACCGAAGCTGAGGCAGAAGAAGAATTTAAATGGTGGCTTGATCTGTTTGGCGAAGACTATTACATTGAAATGCAGCGCCATGACATCCCGGAGCAAAATACGGTTAATGCCATGTTGCTAAAGTTTGCCAAAAAGTATAATGTAAAGGTGATCTGCTCTAATGATTCGCACTATGTAGATCAGCAGGACTCAAACGCGCATGATATTTTGCTTTGTGTAAATACTGGCGATATGCAAAGCACGCCTATAGCAACTGACGAAGAAGGTGGTAAAGGCTATCGTTTTGGTTTCCCTAATGATCAGTTTTATTTTAAAACGCAGGAGGAAATGGGCAAGCTGTTTCATGATATTCCTGAATCACTGGATAATACCAATGAAATTATTGATAAGGTTGAGGTGTTAAAGTTAAAGCGGGATATTCTGCTGCCCAACTTTGTTATTCCGCCGGAGTTTAATATTCACAACACACCTGATGCAGATACCCTTAACCAATGGGAATATTTGAAGCATTTAACCTTTACAGGTGCTAAAGAGCGTTACATTGATATTTCGCCCGAAGTAGAGGAACGGATAAACTTTGAGCTCTTTACTATCCGCACCATGGGTTTTGCCGGTTATTTTTTAATTGTAGCCGATTTTATTAAGCATGGCCGTGATATTGGCGTATTTATTGGCCCGGGCCGTGGTTCGGCAGCGGGGTCGGTGGTTGCTTATTGTACAGGGATCACCAACATCGACCCGATGAAGTACAACTTACTGTTCGAGAGATTCCTGAACCCTGACCGTAAATCAATGCCCGATATTGATACGGACTTTGACGATGCGGGCCGTCAAAAAGTGATTGACTATGTAGTAGAGAAATATGGCAAGAACCAGGTGGCGCAAATTATTACTTATGGCTCCATGGCTGCACGTACCAGCATACAGGATGTGGGGCGGGTGCTGGATATGCCCTTATCTGAAGTTAACTTATTGAAGAAATTAGTGCCCGAAACCTTGGGTATTACCCTGCAGGGTGCCATTGACCAGGTGCCCGAATTGCAGACCATATATAAAGCTACAGATCTGCGCGGAATAGTTTTACGTGAAGCAGCAAAACTGGAAGGTTCTGTACGTAATACAGGCGTGCACGCGGCAGGTATTATCATTGCCCCGTATGACCTTACCGATATTGTGCCGGTAGCGGTAGCAAAGGATTCTGACTTGCTGGTTACCCAGTATGATGGCCGTGTGATTGAAGATGCAGGCGTTATCAAGATGGACTTTTTGGGTTTGAAAACCTTAACCATTTTAAAGGACGCGTTAAGGTTGATCAAGCAAAATCATGACCGTACTATAGAGATAGACTACATACCACTTGATGACCAGCTAACTTTTGAGCTTTACCAGCGCGGCGATACCAATGGTACTTTCCAGTTTGAAAGTGATGGTATGCAAATGTATCTGCGCGATCTGAAACCTGATAAGTTTGAAGATCTGATTGCCATGAATGCGCTATACCGCCCGGGACCGATAGAGTATATCCCTTCGTTCATTAAACGTAAGCATGGCTATGAGCCTGTAGCGTTTGACCTTCCGGATATGGAAGAATATCTGGGCGAAACCTATGGTATTACCGTTTACCAGGAACAGGTGATGCTTTTATCGCAAAAGCTGGCAGGCTTTAGTAAAGGTGATGCCGATGTATTGCGTAAAGCAATGGGTAAAAAGCAAATAGAAGTATTGAACAAAATGGAGGCCCAGTTTATGGATGGGGCCATGGCAAAGGGCCATCCAAAAGATAAGCTAACCAAAATCTGGAACGACTGGAAGGCATTTGCTCAATATGCCTTTAATAAGTCGCACTCTACCTGTTATGCTTTTGTGGCTTATCAAACGGCTTATTTAAAAGCGCATTACCCGTCAGAATATATGGCGGCGGTTTTAAATAACCAAAACAACATGGAGAAGATCACCTTCTTTATGGAAGAATGCCGCCGCATGGGTGTAGAGGTGCTGGGGCCGGATATTAATGAATCGGACATGGCATTTGCGGTTAACAAAAAAGGGCAGGTGCGTTTTGGGCTTACAGGTGTAAAAGGCGTTGGCGATAAGGCGGTTGAAAGTATTATTGAAGAACGTTTAGAGCGTGGCCCTTATAAATCTGTTTATGATTTTGCGCAACGGTCAAACACGCGCAGCGTTAATCGTAAATCGTACGAAAACCTGGTGTATGGCGGCGCATTTGATGGATTTGGCCTGAACCGCGCGCAATTTTTTGCCAAAACAGAGAATGGTATTTTAACCGGTGTGGAGCGATTGATCAAATACGCCAATGATTATCAGAATACGCAAAGCACTACCCAGTCATCTTTATTTGGAGGCTCGGTTGCATCTTATATTCCAGAGCCTTCCATGCCCGAAGCAGAAGAATGGGCATTGATAGAAAAACTAAAGTATGAGAAAGAGGTAATTGGCATATATCTAACCGGGCATCCGCTTGACAACTATAAGCTGGAGATGGAAAAATATTGTAATACTACCATCAGCGAATTAAAAAATATGCAAAAGGCGCGCTCCGGCGAAGGCGGTGAAGAGGTAATGGCAGCCTTTGCGCAATTACGTAAAAGGGGCGAGGTCTGTGTGGGTGGCCTGGTAGGGAACGTTCAGCATAAAATGACCAAGACAGGCAAGCCTTTCGGCACATTTGTGTTAGAGGATTACAATGAATCCTATGAATTCGCGCTGTTTGGCGAGGATTATGTAAAATTCAGAAATATGCTGGTTGACGGCTACTTTTTACACGTTAAAGGAAATATTGAAGAAAAATTCAGACAAAAGGATAATTGGGATCTGCGCATAATAGCTATATCGTTATTATCAGAGATGCGCGATAAGCTGACCAAATGCATAACCGTTCATTTAGAGTTAAATACGTTAAGTAACCAGCTATTAAATGAGATAGAACAAGCAGTTAGTGTGAATAATGAAAAGTATCCAATGAAAAATTGTATCCTGCGCTTTAGGGTAAGAGACGAAGCCATGGCTGTTGAGATGCATTCCAAAACCTATAAGGTTAACCCAAGTGATGATTTGATGGCTGATATTTATAATTTAACTAACGCGCAGCCGGTATTGAATTAAGCCATCCCCGGCTGACAGATAGCGGCTAAGTATTTGTTTTGTCCGTCCGGTTGCATGTACGTATAAGTCGGACAGGCGGAAAAGTTGGATTTATGTTCATAACATGATATAATGTTGATAGCAAAAGGAATACGATTTTTGCCGCTAAAAAAGGTATTACTATAATGTCGACCTTTGTATTTGTAGTATAAACAAACTACATAAATCGATATGAATAAAAAACAATCTTCGCCAAAAGAAGCAAGTAAAGAAGGTTTTAACAAATCCTAATTCATCTAAAGTGGCAAAAAGTCTCGCTGGTTCGGTCTTATCACAAGCTGGCGGAAAGAAAAAATAGGTTTGTTAAACTACATTTATGAAAATTAATTAATAGTCCCTTGCTAAGAACGGGGGGCTTTTTTGTTGCTGATACACTAACAAAGGCTAAAAAGAATCAAGATGTAAATAGGTGTCCGTCAGGTTATAGGTATG
>DASWOZ010000232.1:0-1645 GCA_036398535.1 Mucilaginibacter sp.
CAAACAGCTTTTATTAAATACCTGGGTAGCGCATGGACAAGGGAGTGGAGATGATATGGCTAAGCAGTTTTCAGATAATAATGAATCGCATCAAAGCAGTTTAGGTTTTTACCTTACTGATGATGTATACATGGGCAAACATGGCCGCTCATTGCGCCTGGATGGTTTAGATGAGGGGTTTAACCGCAATGCCCGCACCCGTGATATTGTGGTACATGCTGCTGATTATGTTGGCGAAACTGCTATTGAAAAAATGGGCCGCCTTGGTCGTAGTTTTGGTTGCCCCGCAGTAGCCCCCGAAGTTAGAGACCAGGTGATTAATACCATAAAAGGTAAAACAGTTTTATTTATTAATGGTAACGATAGTAACTATAGCTCAAAATATTTAGATGAAAGCAATTTAACAGCTTTTGTTCCGGATACTACTGGCTTTGCCATTACTGCAAGCTTAAAATAAAATATTTATAGTATAACTTACCATACTTTGCCTACTTTACGTTAAGCAAAGCATTGTACAATACAATATCTAATCCATAAACATCAGGTCTAACCTGTAGCGTACCATTCTCATCGGCCCAACTGGTTACGTAGGTGATGTACACCGGTACCTTTGGCGTTAAGTTAATTGTTGTAGACTCAGGGTTATCTTCAGCCATATCTTTAGCTATAAGGTTATATTTGTCGCCCTCTCCAAATAAGTTAAGCGCTAAACCCTGTGGATCGCCAAGGCGTACGCAACCATGGCTTATAGCGCGCATGCTCTTTTTAAAGGCCTCTTTCGCCGGGGTGTCATGCAGGTAAACGCTGCTTTTGTTATTAAACATAAACTTTATTTTTCCTAACGAATTATTGTCGCCTGGTTTTTGTTTAAAGTCATAATCGTCTTTTGAGGCAGTGCCCCAGTCAATATCATCCGGGTCAATCAGTTTGCCGTTTTTGTAAACATTAATACCCTTGTTTTCAAGATAGTACCTGTCATCAGCGGCGGCCTTAATAATTTCTTTATTGGCAATGCTTTGTGGTATGTTCCAAACTGGGTTAACATCAACACTATGTATTAAACTATTTAATTGGGGGGTGGAGTGCTGATTGGGTTTGTCAATTTTATCGGTATCAACATAATTCATAAGGTTCTTGGCATAGGCCATATTACGGCCCTGACCCACACAAACTTTCATGTTTAAAACAGATTTACCGCCGTCCATCACGTCCAGCCTGAAATCAGGAATATTTACAATTACATACTTTTTTTCAGTTGGCTTATTTTTCCATCTTAAACGTTCAAGGTTAGTAATAATAATACGTTTAGTTTCTTCGGCCGACATGCCGGGAGCAGCAGTGCCATCGGCCAATGCTTTTTGTAAGGTGGTGTATTGAGGGTTTTTTGGTTGTATACTATCCAGGTATTTATTTAGGTCAGTAACATGAAAAACCTTCATCATCGACGCGCTATCCGGGTGTGCAGTAACCGTGTAATAACGCGCATAAATATTTTTTGGATTAACCGCGCCATATTGAAGGGTATTAGCGTAGCGTATTAAAGAATTTGCAGTTAGCAACTCCAGTTCGGCAATGGCATGGTAAGCCTGGTCAAGCGTTTTTATTTCTTTTTTATTGTAAAACTTATTAATCAGCTTTGCTATTT
>DASWOZ010000233.1:0-5335 GCA_036398535.1 Mucilaginibacter sp.
AAGGGAAATTATTACTGACCATTTTGTATGTATTGGAGAATATGGATCAAATTTAGATAAAATTTATGGTAGCAATTAAATATAAATGAATAACGTATGACCGGGTATTGCGCTGCAATATGCAGATTTGCAATAGCATAAAACAATTACCACTTTCGTGCCATTATTAATTATATATGAATCAACTGGCCAGCTCAACCTCTCCCTATTTATTACAACATGCCCATAACCCGGTAAACTGGTATCCGTGGGGTGCCGAAGCATTGCAAAAAGCTAAGGCAGAAAACAAGCTGATATTAGTTAGTATTGGTTATTCTGCCTGCCATTGGTGCCATGTAATGGAGCATGAAAGCTTTGAAGATGAAAGCGTGGCAGCTGTAATGAATGAATATTTTGTTTGTATGAAGGTTGACCGTGAAGAACGCCCGGATATTGACCAGATATACATGAGCGCGGTACAGTTAATGAGTGGCAGAGGAGGGTGGCCGCTAAACTGTATTTGCCTGCCCGATCAGCGGCCTATTTATGGCGGTACCTATTTTCGTAAAAACGATTGGACAAGCCTGTTATTTAACCTGGCTGATTTTTATAAACAAAAACCGGCCGAAGCAGAAGAATATGCCTTAAAATTAACGGAGGGTATTCAAAAATATGAGTCTATTGGGCTTATTACAGAACAACCGGCTTATACCCAAAATGATTTAACGGTTATTGTAGATAATTGGAAAAAATACTTAGACCCGGTTGAGGGCGGCATGGGCAGTGCGCCCAAATTCCCGATGCCTAATAACTGGCAGTTTTTAATACGTTATGCTCATTTAATGAAAGACGATGAGTTGGCGCAATTAGCCCGGCTAACGTTAAAAAAAATGGCCTATGGCGGTATCTATGATCACGTAGGTGGTGGCTTTGCGCGGTATGCTGTTGATGGCGTATGGCACGTGCCGCATTTTGAAAAAATGCTGTATGATAATGCCCAGTTAATTGGACTGTATGCAGAAGCCAGCACCTGGAACCCAGACCCACTTTACGAACAAATTGTTAACGAAACGATAGCCTTTTCAGCACGCGAACTACTATCGCCCGAGGGCGGGTTTTATTCGGCGCTTGACGCGGACAGCGAAGGGGTAGAGGGCAAGTATTATGTTTTCACCAAAGCAGAGATTGAGGATATATTAGGCGAGGATGCAGCACTGTTTTGTATTTATTATCATATTACCAATGAAGGTAATTGGGAAGAAGAAAGAACCAATGTGTTTTTCAGAAGGGAAGATGATTGGCAACTGGCCGAAAAATTAGGAATAAATATCGAAGAGTTGCAAAGTAAAATACAAGCGTCCAAACAAAAAGTGTTTGAAGTACGCAGCAAACGGATTCGCCCGGGGCTGGATAATAAGATACTGGCTTCATGGAACGGCTTAATGTTAAAAGGACTTTGTGATGCTTACCGCGCCTTTAATCAACCCGCCTATCTTGAATTAGCCTTAAAAAATGCAGACTTTATTATAAATAACCTGATCAATAAAAATGAAAGAATTACCCGTATTTATAAAAAAGCAATCAAAGGGGAAGATAGCGATAAGGCTGGAATTGCTTTCTTAGATGATTATGCCAATATAATTGACAGCTTCATCGCATTATATGAAATTACATTTAACGAGCGATGGTTGCAGGATGCTGTAAAATTAACAGACAATGCCATTGCGCATCATTATGACCCGGCAAATGGTGTTTTCTTTTACACTGCAGATGACGACGAACAGTTGATTGCCCGTAAATCTGAAATTATGGATGGGGTAACTCCCGCGTCAAATTCGGTAATGGCGCGTAATCTTAAAAAGCTTGGTTTGTTGTTTGATAATGAGCAATATATTGAAATATCCGCCCAATTACTTCGCAATATCGTACCACACTTAGCTAAGTACGGTTCGGCTTATTCTAACTGGTCTATGTTGCTGCTGGAAGAAGTTTTTGGCACCTATGAGGTAGCGATAACAGGAAGCGATTATGAAAACTTCCGTATAGAAATTGAAAAAACATACATTCCTAATAAAATTATGTTGGGCGGTAAAAAAGGAAGTTTACCTTTGCTTGAAAACAGGTTTGGTGCTGCCACGCAAATATTTGTGTGTAAGGACAAAATCTGTGGATTACCTGCCCGCAATGCGGCAGATGCATTAAAACAAATTGAACAGTAATACATTTATCTATAAACAAAATTTATCCCAATGAAAATTGAACCCCAACATGTAGTGTCATTAACATACGATTTGTATGTTGACCAGGAAGATGGTAAGGAAGCTTTAACAGAAAGCGCGACACAAGAACAACCGTTAACATTTTTATTTGGGGCAGGGCAGATGCTTCCAAAATTTGAAGAAAATTTAAGCAGCCTTTCAACGGGTGATAGTTATGATTTCAGCATCTCTGCGGCTGATGGCTATGGCGAGTATGATGACGAAGCGGTAGCTAATTTACCTATCGAAATGTTTACTGGCGCTGATCTGCCGGAAGTTGGCAGCGTATTGCCCCTGCAGGATAATAATGGCAATCATTTTCAGGGACAGGTAGTTTCTGTTGCAGAAGATTCAATTATAGTAGATCTGAACCATCCGATGGCTGGCCAAAAATTGCATTTTAAGGGTGTAATATTAAATGTTCGTCCTGCAACACCAGAAGAATTGTCGCATGGCCATGCGCATGGTGCAGACGGTCACCACAGTCATTAAAAGTCCAGCCGAATCTTCCCGCTGAAGGGAGGAGGGTACTGCGCTTTTTATCTAAAAACCTATTGTCTAAAGCAATAGGTTTTAATGACTTATACGTTTACTCTTAAAAGAAACAAGGCAATAATGTAGTTTATAGCCCCATCACTTGAAGATGGGGCTATAATTTTAATTAATCCCTAATATCTTTTTATTTAATTCATCATTGGCTCCCGTGCCGGCAAAATCATCAAAGGCTTTTTCGGTAACACGAATGATATGATCTTTTATAAATATCGCGCCTTCTCTTGCACCATCTTCCGGATGCTTGATGGCGCATTCCCACTCCATTACTGCCCAGCCTGCAAAATCATACTGCGCCATTTTGCTGAAGATGCTTTTAAAATCTACTTGCCCGTCACCTAATGACCGGAAACGGCCCGCACGGTCTATCCAGTTTTGGTAACCGCCATAAACTCCCTGGCGGCCGGTTGGGTTAAATTCCGCATCCTTTACATGAAACATTTTTATACGCTCATGATAAATGTCTATAAACGCTAAATAATCCAAACACTGTAATACAAAATGAGATGGGTCATACAGCAAACAAGCACGCTTATGGCCGTTCACCTTATCTAAAAACATTTCATAAGTAATGCCATCATGCAAATCTTCACCCGGATGAATTTCATAGCATACATCCACACCACATTCGTCAAAGGCATTTAATATTGGTGTCCAGCGTTTGGCCAGTTCCGTAAAACCGGTATCTACCAATCCGGCGGGGCGCTGCGGCCATGGATATACCATTGGCCATAGTAAAGAGCCACTAAAGGTAACATGTGCATCCAGCCCTAAATTTTGAGAAGCTTTGGCAGCGTATTTTAATTGCTGTACGGCCCATTCCTGGCGGGCTTTTGGATTATTGTGATAGGCTTCGGGCGCAAAACCATCAAACACCTGGTCATAAACCGGGTTTACAGCTACCAGTTGCCCTTGCAGGTGCGTAGAAAGTTCAGTTATTTCTAAACCAAAGCTGTTTACCAAACCCTTTATTTCATCGGCATAAGTTTTACTTTCTGCCGCTTTTTGCAGATCAAAATAATTGCCTGCCCAGGTAGGGATCTGCACACCCTTAAATCCTAAACCAGCCGACCATTTACATATATCCTCCAGGGTATCAAAAGGTGGTTTATCTCCTAAAAATTGCGCTAAGAAAATTGCAGGTCCTTTAATTGTTTTCATGATAGCTTATATATTAAATTTTGTCCATTTGATGTCTGATTTACCTGAGGCAATCACATTTTCAACAAATGCCATGCCCCTTACGCCGTCTTCAATACCTGGGAAGTCCAGCCATTCGGGTTCGGCTGTTTTGCCTTCCATAGCTGCTTTAATACTTAAAGCAAAATTGCGGTATAAATTGGCAAAAGCCTCCAAATAACCTTCGGGATGGCCTGCAGGCGTACGTGTGTTATGTGATGCGAATGAGCTTACGTAACCGCCGCCTGTACGCCATATTTCGGCAGGCTTATCGGCCCATTTAATTTGCAAGGTATTAGCGTCAGATTGTTGCCACTCCAAACCGCCCTTTTCGCCATAAACCCTTACCTTAATGTTATTTTCTTCGCCAGCCGCTATTTGCGATGCGGTTAAAACACCACTTGCGCCATTGTTGTATTTTAACAGCACAGCACCGTCATCATCCAGCTTACGGCCCTCAACCACAATATTAATATCGGCGCACAATTGTGTTGTTTGTAGTCCGGTTACATATTCAGCTAAATTAAACGCGTGTGTACCAATATCACCCATACAGCCCGCTATACCGCTTCTGCCGGGGTCTGTGCGCCATTCGGCTTGTTTATTATCGCCACCTTCTAAAAAGCTGCTTAACCAACCCTGGGGGTATTCAACATATACTTTTCTTACCGCGCCTAATTTGCCCGATTTGATAAATTGCTTAGCCTCCTTTACCATTGGATAGCCGGTATAAGTATGGGTTAAGCAAAACAGCTTATCACATGTTTTTACTATTTTTTCCAACTCTTTGGCCTCTGCCAATGAAAAAGTCATCGGTTTATCCAATATCACATGGAACCCGTTCTCTAAAGCCATTTTGGTTGGCTCAAAATGTACGTGATTTGGTGTTACAATACTGATCACCTGCACACGTTCATTTTCAGGCAATTGTTTTTCCTTTTCAATCAGTTCCTGATATGAGTTGTAAACCCTGTTTTCGGGTAGTCCCAACGCCAGGCCGCTTCTCTTTGCTTTTTCAGGATTGCTGCTAAAGGCGCCGCAAACCAATTCATATTCATCATCAATACGGGCAGCAATACGATGTACAGCGCCTATAAAAGCACCTTCGCCGCCACCTATCATTCCTAATCGTAGTTTCATTTTTAGCTATATTTTTTAGAAATATAAAAACAAAAAATGTAATTCCGAACGATGGTGAAAAATCTCATACGCAACGCACAGTCCTTCAGGCACGTTTTATGAGATTTTTCACCATCGTTCGGAATTACATCAGTATAAAAATTATTTTTTTACCTGTATTTCTATCGGAAATTCAGAAAATAGTAATTCATTATTACTTACAAATGCAATGTGCTTGCTATCCGGCG
>DASWOZ010000234.1:0-7977 GCA_036398535.1 Mucilaginibacter sp.
CACACCGGACACAGGGTTATAATTATACCGGATCGGATGCTGATTTTGCAGTCAGGGATAATAATAACCTGCAAATTGATTATCGTTTTCCATCCTATAATGTTGCCGCCTTTGCAGAAAATGTGTTTCAGCTAAGTGATAAATTTTCGGTAATTCCGGGGGCGCGGTTTGAATATATCCAAACCAATGCCAAAGGCTATACAATTGCTGATACGACCACGAATTCAAAAACTACCGGCAATGAATCACATACCCGCAAGTTTGCACTGCTGGGACTGGGACTGGATTATAAAGTAGGCCGTAAAACAGATGTTTACGCCAATTTCTCGCAGAACTACAGCCCGGTTTCGTTTACTGATATTGTAATTTTGCAGCCCGGCATGAGGGTAGATCCTAACCTGAAAGATGTAAAAGGTTACAATATTGACCTGGGTTACCGCGGGCAGTTTAAAAATATATTCAGCTTTGATCTGAGTGGTTTTTACCTGCTTTATAAAAACCGGATCGGGACTTTGCTACAGACAGACGGAGGAGGGAATATTTATCAATATGAAACCAATATCAGTGACTCACGGAGTTTAGGAATTGAAACTTATGCCGAAGTTAACTTACTGCATTTGCTGCCGCAGTACCAGCATAGTGAAAACAAGCTTTCGCTTTTTGGCTCTGTATCCTATACCAATGCCAGTTATATTGATGTACCGGCCGACCGGAAACAGTTTGAGGGGAAAAAAGTAGAATACGCCGCGCCCTGGATTGACCGTTATGGGATAGACTTTTTGTTTAATAGGATTAGTGGCAGCTTACAATATTCTTATACCGATGCAGAGTTTTCGGATGCTACTAATGCGTCAGCTTCAAATGATGGCAGCGTGGGTATTATTCCGGCCTATCATGTAATGGATTTTACAATAGGCTATACGCTAAAAAAATGGAAGCTGTCTTTGTCGGTGAACAACCTAACCAATGAAATGTATTTCACCCGGCGCACTACCGGTTTCCCGGGGCCGGGTATTATTCCTTCAGAAGGCCGCGCGGTTTACGGTACCCTGCAATTTTCTCTGTAATAGAAGGAATATCTTTTGCAGATATTGCCCCGGTTTGGTCATGCTTGAATGTTATTGAAATAAAATATTCGGGCAGGTATCTCCCCATGCCTGCTGTTGGACAGACCACTTTCTTATTATTGGATCGGTATGTTTAGTAAAATAAATGCAACATTATTGCATTTGTATAATATTTCGTTAGCTTTACGAAGATAAATCAATTACATACATCCCGGGTGAACCGGTCGGTTTAACAAAAATCGCTTTGTTCTTTCATTCGTTTATTTAGGTATTAACATAGTTAATAATTCAAAGCGGCGTCAAGGCGTAGGCGCTCGCTTTGTTTTTCTAATAGGGCATGCAGATAAAGTGTGGCTTTATGGTATTACAGCTAAACTAAAAATTGTGAAATATTTCAGTTATAAACCTTTAACATTTTATATCCTGACTTTAGTTCTTTTATCCTGCGCAAACAAAAGGAAAAGTGACCACAACCAATTAGTAAAAGATGATGCGGCGCTGGAAACAGAGGATTCAATACTATATGCTGACGCAAAAGTGATAGAGGAAATTCACAACAACTGGCTTGTGGGTGAAGACACCGCCCATCTCTTTCCGCAGGAAAAGCATCACCAGGACATTGAAAAACATCACCAGATGCTCATCAGGCGATTAGATTCTTTATTAATAGTTCACCGTGCGCTCACACTTAAGTACCGGGTGATGGTAGAAACAAATCTGAACGGAAAAGAATCGGTGGCGCAAATGGAAAAGGAACATCAAATGATGATGTCCGAACATTTAATAATGAAAGCCGATCATAGGCAGATTATCAATGATTTTGAGCAAATGAAGAAAGATCATGAAAAAATGCAGGAAGATCATTTAGAAAATTAGCCAGAAGAAACGTGCAACAATATGCAATGATCTATAATATTCAGGCTAAATACCTCATTATAACAAAAACAAACGATGTTGCATTTAGTAAAATATATGCTCACAGTTAACTACTATTCGTTCTGACTTTAACCCGCTAAGCAATTCAAAATCACTTTTTTGCTTTTTTACAGTGCTTCAATGTAACAATTTATTAGCAACATAGTTGCTTTAATAACTAATTTTTATATTTGATATTAAGTATTGGTGGTTTACAATATTTAAGTTTTGCCTAACGGCGGCACCAATAAAATTGGTGCCGTTTTTCAATAATTTGAATAAGCAACCTACATCTGATCAGCTATAGAATAAAAAATTGTCTACATGCCAGTATTATCTGTAAGCGGTGCCGAGGCCCTACTAAAAGAAAATGGTTTAAAAGCCAATAAGGCACGGATAGCTATTTTGCAACTTTTATCAGCGTTTTCCGGCCCTCTTCCCCAAGGGGAATTATTGAATTTGCTCGATTACGACAGGATAACGGTTTACCGGATCATCAGATTATTCGAATCTAAAAAAATGGTGACGCGAATTAAGACCAGTAAACAAAAAAATAGTTTTCAGCTCACCGAAAAAATTTGATCAAAGCCGGTTTGCAAGAATAGGCTCGAGGGAATATCCGTCGACCGATGTCATGCTTTTGTTATTTTATTAATGCAATATAGTTGCATTAATAAAATAACGATACCTTCGGTCTTATTTAGCATCGCAAAATGGATAGCGAAAATTACCATTACCCCAACCCTTTGATTATTTAGGAGAGGGGAAAATGACATTGCTTAATCCTACCCGAAAAACTAAACAAAACATAAGCATCAATATTATAACGCAATTTATTGCATAACCAGACAATCATGTTTTCATCACATATCCTCTCAAAGCTGGACCGTATCGGTATGACCGCCTCTACTATCTGCGCTATTCATTGCGCCGCTGTCCCATTGCTGATCACGAGCCTGCCGCTAATGGGACTCAGCTTTTTAGCCAACCCCTTATTGGAATGGAGCATGATCGGCCTTGCTTTTGTCATTGGTGTTTCATCTATCAGTATATCTTATTTCAGCAAACACCACCGGCCCTTACCATTATGCCTCTTAATTATAGGGTTTGTGATTATTCTTTTCGGGCATGCCTTTATTCATAACTGGTTGGAAATGATTATTGTGCCCGCTGGCGGCCTGTGTATTGCCTACGCGCATTTTATCAACTACAAATTTGCTGGTATGTGCAATACCTTACACCAAAACATAAAAAAGCAGGAATCATGAAAAAAGGGCGGGTTAATCAACCCGCCCTTTTTTGCAAACTATTTAAAAACTTTATTTTGCAACCTCCATTGGATTAATAGCACCTGCAGCTGCGCCACGGGCGCCGGCAGCAACTTTTTGTTTGAATAGCTGGAATTTTGATGGTTCCGGCATTTTACCCCAATAGTTATTTGTTTCGTCAATATCCGCAGTTTCGCGCATCGGGTCTAATTTAATAGAGGCCACTTCCTTATCCTGAACATAGAATTTGGAAACATTCTTCTCATTTAGCCGCCAGATCTGCGCGGGGATACGGTCCAATTGTTTGGTACCATCCTTAAAAGTAAATTCCACAATAATTGGCATCACTAATCCGCCTTTGTTGCTAAATGATAATTCATAAAACCATTTACCGGCATACCTTGCTTTCTCTTCGTCATTTAATGATTCCGGAGCTGGTAATTGCGTAGCAGGCTTATTTTTTAGCATTTCTGTGTATTTTGCTTCGTCAACACCAACAAGGCCCCGGTCATATTTCCAGTAAAAATCCTGCGTAACGGGGTCTTTATCGGTATAAAACTGGATGTTTTTATCTTCCTTGTTTCTAACCTTGGAGATGTCAATAAATGGCGGTAACAAAGGTGCGGGTACCGTAGCGCTTGCCCGTTGGCCTATATTTCCACCTCCTCTGCGATTACCTCCGATATTTGCCAGGTTGCCATCCACATCGGCTTTACCAACTTTTACAGAGTCTAATGAAATATCAACCGGGTCTGTTCCGTAAAACCAGCCCCGCCAAAACCAATCCAGGTCCTCGCCGCTGGCATCTTCCATTGTCCGGAAAAAATCAGCCGGGGTTGGATGCTTAAATGCCCAGCGTTTCGCGTATTCTTTAAAGGCATAGTCAAATAGCTTACGCCCCATAATTGTTTCACGCAAAATATTTAAGGCGGTTGACGGCTTTGAATAAGCGTTTGGCCCAAACTGTACAATATTTTCAGAATTGGTCATGATCGGCTCTAACTGATTTTTCGGCAGTTTCATGTAGTCAATAATGGTATAGGCACCACCTCTTTTAGTTGGATATTTATTATCCCAAAGTTCTTCTGTTAAATATTCAACAAAGGAGTTCAAACCCTCATCCATCCAGGTCCACTGGCGCTCATCGCTATTAACAATCATCGGGAAAAAATTGTGGCCAACTTCGTGTATGATCACACCGATCATACTGTTTTTAACGCTTTCACTATAGGTGCCATCTTTTTCTGTACGGCCGTTATTGAAACAGATCATGGGGTATTCCATGCCATTTGAGGCCTCTACACTTTGTGCAACCGGGTAGGGGTATGGGAAAGTAAAATCTGAATAGGTTTTCACAGTATGTGCTATTAGCCTGGTAGAATACTTGCTCCATAAATTATAGGCTTCCTTAGCATAATAACTCATACACATAATATTTTTGCTGCTACCATTAACTTTGGCGCCCATTCCATCCCAGATAAACTTGCGTGATGATGTCCACGCAAAATCACGCACATCATTTGCCTGGAAGATCCAGGTCTTTTTGGCTGTGCTGGGTGCCGATTCGGCATTTTTTGCTTCGGCAAGGGTAACTATCTCTACCGGTACTGAAGCATTTTTTGCTTTTTGGTAACGGGCCATTTTTTCAGGACTCAATACCGCTGCATAATTTATACACTCGCCTGTGCCGCCCACCACGTGATCTGCAGGTACCGTCATTTGTACCTTAAAATTACCAAAGGCCAAAGCAAATTCACCCCGGCCGGTAAACTGGTGGTTCTGCCACCCCTGGAAATCACTGTAAACACATAAGCGAGGATACCATTGTGTCATCGTAAACAGGTAATTGCCATCTTCTGGAAAGTACTCATAGCCGCCACGGCCACCCATACCACCTGCACCGCGGTTTGAGATCTTATAGTTCCAATCTACATTAAAAACGAACTGTTGGCCCGGTTTTAACGCAACAGGCAAGTCTATACGCATCATCGTTTTATTTATGGTGTAGCTTAACTTTTTGCCCAGGGCATCAGTTAACTTAGTGATCACATCACCATAACCATTATCAATATTACTGACATGATCTCTTACGGGGTCAAGATTATCGATAGAGGCCCCGCCTCTTGGCATAGCCGAACTATTTTGATAATTGGCGTTATTAATGGTGCTATGCTGGTTTTCGTCCAGTTGCAACCAAATGTAGGTAAGCGGATCGGGTGAATTATTAAAATAAGTAATTGTTTCGCTGCCGGTCAGCTTTTGATTTTTTTCATCCAGTTCACACTTGATATTGTAATCAGCACGTTGTTGCCAGTATTTGGTTCCGGGCGCGCCGCTGGCTGTCCGCTGTTCATTTGGTGTGCTTAAAATACTACCTAACTGTTCAAATTTGTTACCGTGATTACTGCCCGGATTGTTTTGAATGTCTTGTGCAAAAGCGGCAGTAATCAAACCAAACGTAAATAGGATGCTTGTAAATATTTGCTTCATTTGTTTGAATATTTAAAATGATAATTTTAATTAAAAAGGGAGCCTTTCAACGGCCATTTTTATAGCCAATGCAAAGACACCGGAAGATAGGAAAAATATCCAGTCCCTGCGGGCTATTTTTACATAATTTAGAAATATCTGCGCTAAAATCAGGATGATTGCGACTACAAAAATCTGCCCTGCTTCCAGGCCTATATTAAAACCAAACAGGCCTAAACCAATGGTTTGATCTTTTGCCAGCATAATGCGGATGGCATTGGCAAATCCCATTCCGTGTATCAAACCAAAACCTAAAGCCAGGTAATAATTGATCCTTGCGCTGGCATTTCTTTTATCAACAAGTAATATATTATTTAGCGCGGTAATAAAAATAGTACAGGGTATCAAAAACTCTATCCATTTGCTGGAAAAACGGATTATATCCAGCACGCTTAACGCCAGCGTTAACGAGTGCCCTATTGTAAAAGCAGTAACCAATATCAATACCTGTTTTATATTTTTAAATGTATACACCGAGGCCAGGGCCAGGATAAATAACTGATGATCTAAAGCATCAAGACTGATAATGTGCTGCCATCCTAATGAAAAATAAAAAACGAAATCGGACATGATATTTTGAGTGTTGAAACCGTAAATTTAACACGATTTTTAGCTTTAACTAATCCAAACCAGGTTATGCCTTTTTTATACTTTAAGCCGGTAATATTCTGTTTTTTAGTTACGGGTTTGTTTTCCGTAACTAAAACAGCATATGAAATACCCCATCCTTTACATGTAAGCACAACAGATATTAGTTACAATGCGCAGGATAGCAAATTGGAAGTAACCTGCACCATCTTTACTGATGATTTTGAATTAGCCTTAGAAAAACAGTTCCATGCAAAAACTGATCTGCAAAAACCTGCTATGCATGCCGCCATGGACGTTCTGGTTAAAAACTACATGAATGCGCATTTGCATATTAAAACGAATACGGCCGCCCTTATTAATTATCTTGGTTTTGAACTTAACCGGGAAGCTATAAACGTCTATCTGGAATCAGAAAAAACAACTCCTCCTAAAAAAATTGATGCGGAGATAAGCTTGCTGCACAATATTTTTGATGACCAGTTGAACATCGTACACATGACTATCAATGGTATAAGAAAAAGTGGCAGGATTGATTATCCCAATCGGAATATTACCCAGGTTTTTTAAAAGCATTTCATCTGGTTGCGGCCAAAGTTTTCCCTTTATTGTTAACAACGGGCGGCCTTAAAAAAAGAAAGGCGGCTATAAAACCGCCCATTCTTCTTATTTAATTATGAATGAAAAAGCTTTATTTTAACTGGAATGTTAATCCCAGGGTTGTTTGAATCTCTGAAACAGACTGCTTGGTCACTAATCTTCCGGCATTTATCCTGCGGTTTTCATTAGTAATATCAAAACCATCAGAACCTATATAGCTGCCTTTCAAATTAAGCCCCCAACTGGATCCCAAACGGTAACGTAAACCAGCACTCGCGCCATATGCAAAGGCAGACGATGTAGAACTGCGCTGATAAAATGTTTGGGCCGGATCAGTAGGGTCTTCCAAAACAACTTTCAACTCGGGCGTAGAAAAGCTTTTAATTAAACCGGCTTCTGCACGCAAATCCAATGTTAGTTTGCTGAAAACAAAAGAATATTGCGGGCCAACTAATATGTTTAGGTTTTGGTAGCGTTTGGTAGCTGTAACGGTTGATTCATCCACGGCAAAAGCATCAGTATAACCAGCCGATAAATTTTGTACGTCTTTTTGACTTAGACGTCCCTGGTCCTGATAGGAAATCACGCCACCTATTGCCCAGTTTGAATGCAGGTAAAATGCCGCATCAAGGCCAAAAGTTGCACCCGTTTTAGCATAACCGGCTTTGTTGTTTTCATTATGTAAGGTACCATAATCAGCGTTTGAGAACTGACCGGTAGGTATGGAGGCACCGCCATATAAACTTATATAATTTTGAGTCTGCGCCTTTGCGGTGAAAGATGCCAGAAAACCTATCGCGAATAAAAATAAGATTGAAAAATTTTTCATGTGAATACAGGGTAAGGTTTTATTTAATAATTACTTTAAAATTTACATCAAGGTCACTTGATCCCGGAGCGAAAGTTCCGTTCTTGGCGTTCGGTTGATGGCGTAATACAACTTCTAGATTACCGGTACTTGCAGCCCCGGTTGTAAATACATCTGTAAGCCCTACCTGTAATGGTGGGTT
>DASWOZ010000235.1:0-11318 GCA_036398535.1 Mucilaginibacter sp.
AACCTAACAGCCAAATCGTTAACCAATATGGATAACAGTATAGATATGGCTTATGGCAGTATTAATATTGAAAATTTAAAAGGCCAGGAAGTGAATATTAAATATGGCAATTTAACCCTGGGCACAGTTGATAAATTAACGGCTAATATTGGTTACGGAACTGTTAAAATTGGTAAGCTAAGTACCTTTGGCGACTTTAACATCAAATTTGGCAGTGGCTTTCAAATAAGCGACCTGGACAAGAATTTCAAAAGCCTGTCTATCAATTCATCTTATACCAGTATCAAACTGGGTTTAAGCGGCGATCAAAATGCCGACTTTAACGTAACTGTTAAATATGGCGACTTTAGTTACGGCAGTCATGCTGTTAACATTGAGGATAAAACGCCCGAAAGAAGCAGGCGCGGATGGAGCCCAACTCAAAACTATACCGGGCATTTAGGTAAAGGCAACGCAGATAAAATAATTAATATCACCACCAGCTACGGCAGCGTAAGGCTTGACTAAGAAAGAATTAAGAGTCAAGAAACAAGAACCGAAACATATACTTATCCTGGCTCTTGTTTCTTGGCTCTTTTAAAATACTCTGCATAAAAGCCCCTTTAAATACTCTCCTTCCGGGAAGGAGGCCCTCACCGGGTGATCTTCGGGTTGGCAAAACTGGTAGATAAACTGCACCTGTTTACCGGCATCCAGCGCAGCCCAGGCCAGCACCTGTTTAAAGGTTTCCATATCCATAGCTCCCGAGCAAGAATAGGTGGCCAATAAACCACCATCATTTAGCAACAGCATAGCCAGACGATTCAAATCTTTATAGGCCCTTGAAGCCCTGTCTAATGCCGAACGTGAGGGCGCATATTTTGGTGGGTCAAGTACAATTACGTCAAACTTCTCGCCTTCTTCCTTAAAAACACGCAATTGTTTATTTACATCTGATTGTATGGCGATATGCTTTTTTGCATCTAATTTATTCAGCGCTATATTTTCCTTTAAAGTTTCTATAGCCAATACCGAGCTATCCACACTAATAACTGATGCCGCGCCGTTAGCTAAACTGTTTAAAGTAAAACCACCGGTATAACAAAAGCAATCCAACACTTTTTTGTCCTTTGCATAACTTGCCAGTATTTTGCGGTTATCGCGCTGGTCGCAATAAAAACCTGATTTTTGCCCTTCGGCTATATTGATGTTATAGCTTATACCATTTTCTTTTACCTCAACAAAATCGGGCGGCACATCGCCGGCTAATACGATATTTGAAGTTTCCAACCCTTCATGCAAACGTGAAGAGGCATCGCTTTTATCAAAAATACTTTTGGGGCTTAGCAAACGTTGCAGTTCATCAATAATTACCGGCATAACATTTTCCATGCCTGAGGTAAGTATCTGCACCGCCAAATGGTCAGCATATTTGTCTACAATCAAGCCCGGCAAATAATCAGACTCACTAAATATTAAACGGCAGGTATTGGTTTTTCCATCAGCTAAAATATGATTACGACTGGCTATTGCTATCGCAACTTTGCTACGAAACCAATCTTCACCAACCGCCACGTTTTCATCCCACTCCAATAATCGCAATGCCACCCGCGACTGATCATTATAAAAGCCATAGGCCATAAAAACACCCTGTGTATTCACCAAACGAACAATATCACCATTGGCGGGCTTGCCCTTCACTTTATCAATAGCTCCAGAAAAAACCCACGGATGGCGGTGTAGCACCGCTTTCTCCTTACCCTTCTTTAATATAACCTCAATCATGGGTGCAAAGGTAATAAAATAAGCCCCCTCTAAATCTCCCCCGGTAGGGTAGACTTTAATTTCAATAATTGGAGTAGTGCAATGGGTAAGTCCCCCCTATCGGGGGAGATTTAGAGGGGATAAAACAAAAAACCCGGCCATTTTAGGTAGCCGGGTTTTTATTATATGATGGATTAATTATTTTATTGTACCTGGAACATGCTATTAAATCTTGTTCCGTCAGGATAATAACCTGTGATAATTACATTGCCATTTTTAAGGTTGGTAATAGCTTTGTCAATATCAGCTACGCTGTTTATAGCTTGTTTGTTAATATCGGTAATAATTGAACCAACAGGAACATCAAAGCTATCAAACATACCACCGTTACGAACCTGGGTAACTAAAACACCGCCATTTACATGGAATTTAGCTTTTTGACCAGGGGTAAGCGGGGTAAAGCTGGCACCTAACCTGTTATATAACTCTTCTGCTGATTTTGAAACCGTTGCAGCACGCCTAACAGCAGGAACATCGGCTTTAAGTGTAACTGTAAAGTTTTTATCAACACCGTCACGTAAAACGGTTAAGTTAATTTTATCGCCTGGCTGCAAACGTCCCACAGGTTCTTCCAAATCTGATGATTGATAAGCAGGCACACCGCCAACCTTAACAATAATATCACCCTTTTTGATCCCTGCTTCTGCAGCGCCACCGCCTTCAACTACATCGCTTACATATAAGCCTGAAGTTTTGTCTATATGTAATGCTTCAGCAGCATCCGGATTTAATTCCTGGAACTGAACGCCTACTAAACCACGTTTTACAGCGCCGTATTTTTGAATATCATTCAAAATCTTTTTAGCCAGGTTAATTGGGATAGCAAAGCCATAACCCTCGTATGACCCTGTATGTGAAGCAATTGCCGAGTTAATACCAATTAATTCGCCTTTGGTGTTTACCAATGCGCCACCGCTGTTACCAGGATTGATAGCAGCATCTGTTTGAATAAAAGATTCAATCGCTTTTCTTGGTGCCGGCTGTGTCCTGCGGGCAGGGCCAAAAGGATTTTGATTTTCGTCATCATCATTAGCTCCAATAATGTTGATACCACGGCCTTTAGCACTAACTATACCTGCTGTAACAGTTGATGTTAAATTAAAAGGATTACCTACTGCCAATACCCACTCACCTACACGCGCATCGTCACTGTTACCTAATTTTACAATTGGCAGGTTAGAACCTTCAATTTTTACCAAAGCAAGATCGGTGTTAGGATCGGTACCAATCACTTTTGCTTTAAAAACACGGTGATCATTTGTAGTGATCTCAATTTTATCCGCTTTTTCAACTACGTGATTATTGGTAACAATATAGCCATCTGGCGAAATGATCACACCTGAACCTGAAGCCATTTGCGGCCCTTGCTGGCGTGGCATACGCTGGCCAAACATATCGCCAAACATTCTTTGTAATTGATCCTGCTCATCATTGCCTTGTGATTGGGCGCTGTAAGTAGTACGGATATAAACCACTGCAGGGGTTACTGCCGCGGCAGCTTGTGTAAAATCAACTTCGCCTGCTGATGAGGTGATAGCTGATGACATTTTGTTGCTGGCAAAATAAACTTTTTGTTTATCCTCTATGCTCATATTATCGGCATACTTGTTCTCGAATACCTTATATGCGCCCAGTGCCATTGCACCGCCAACAAAAGCGGTTAATAATGTTAAACCAAACTTTCTCATATTATTCTATTATTTTTCTTTTGCACTTTGATTTTTGTTGCTCAAATTTAATACCATATAGACGGTAAAAACAATACTAAGTTATACCTACTTTTGTTAAAAATTGTTAAAATTAAAAAAACAGGGTACGCTTATTGTTATAAGCGCTTGCATACATTTAACATAAGCTACATATTTATCCCATTTAATAGTGAAGATACATTTTTATAAATACCAGGGTGCGGGTAACGATTTTATACTGGTTGATAACCGGCAAAACACTATAAATCATCACAATATACCGTTAATTGCCCATTTATGCAACCGCCGTTTTGGTATTGGGGGCGATGGCATCATGTTTTTGCAAAACAAGGATGGGTATGATTTTGAGATGGGTTATTATAATGCTGACGGGCACCCCAGCAGTATGTGCGGTAACGGCGGCAGGTGTATTGTAGCTTTTGCCAAATTTTTAGGCATCATTAAAAATGAGACAAAATTTCTGGCTGTTGATGGCCCGCACTATGCCAAAATTTCAGATTCGGGCGATTGGGTAAGTTTACAAATGATTGATGTTGATACCATTACTAAGGATGCGGAAGCTTACGTGCTAAATACCGGCTCGCCGCATTATATTAAATTAACTGACGACCTGCAGCATAAAAATGTTTACCAGGAAGGTTACGCCATACGCAACAATGCTACTTACCGCGCCGAAGGCATTAACGTAAATTTTGTGGAACCAACCGATACCGGCTATTTTGTACGTACGTTTGAACGCGGCGTTGAGGACGAAACCTATGCCTGCGGCACCGGCGTTACAGCAGTAGCCCTGGCTATGGCTAAACACAATAACCAAAGCGGGCATATTAATACGCCTATAAAAGTATTAGGCGGCAACCTGAATATCCATTTTAATTACGATGGACAAAAATTTACTGACATATTTTTAGAAGGCCCGGCGGTGCAGGTTTTTGAAGGCGATGCGGAATTTTAATTAACAATTTACACTGTTAATAATTATTTAACCTTATTTTCTTTCAAATACTGCAAATTCTGTTTACGTTTGAATTTTTTGTTGATGTAGCTTCTCTTAATTTTTTATCAGAAGCTAATGTTACGCGTCGACAGTTCAAAACCTTGCCAAATTATTTATGCCATTGCCCGGCATGAATACCTGTCGTACGTGATTGAACCTCACATTGTACAGCTTAATCCTAACGGCGAATTTTCATTAACCCATCAGCGCTTATTCTCAAACACGGCTACCGAGTTTGTGCATTGCATTGATGAAACAGACTTGAAGCTGATTAAAATACTGGAAGAAATTGAGCAGGGTAACGTGATTAAACGGTTTTACAAAAAGCCAATCCGCCCATCTGAGTTTTTTACTAAGATTTTTAACGAACAGCTTTTTGATACTATCCGCCCGAAGATTGAAAAGCGCATGGCCGATGCATTAGGGCTTTTAGGCAATAAGCAGGTTTACCTGATGAGCAAAGAGGGCTACCCGGCCGAGCGTAAGCTGCAAATAGCCGCGGAGCCGGCTTCTGTACTATTCCATTTCAGGCGCAATGAAGAAGAGATACGTTACTTCCCAACCATTAAATACCAGGGGATGCGTATTGAGTTTATGTTTAAAAATGCGGAGATCATTTGCAATCATCCTGCATGGATGCTGATGGATGATACATTATATCATTTTGATAAAGAAATAGAGGGCAAAAAGTTATTCCCGTTTTTAAACAAACGTTATATCGCTATTCCGCGATCATCAGAGCAATCTTACTTTGAAAAATTTGTTGCACCGCTGATAGAAAAACACAATGTATATGCCGAAGGCTTCACCATTGATACTGAAAAACACGAAGCGCTGCCTATACTAAAACCTATATATGTAGAAAGCGGCACCTCGCAGCTACAGCTTTATTTTAAATACGCGGGTTATATTTTCCCTTACGGAGATGGCAGAAATGTTTCGGTGCGCATGGAACGCGATGGGGATAATTATACCTTTCACCGCATTAAACGCTCAGTAACCTGGGAAAAAAACAAACTGCACGCGTTGGAAAGTATGGGATTAAAAATTACTTCCTCCCTTTTTCAGAATTTGGAAGTGGCCCATAATGATGAAGATGCCGACCATTCTTTTTCCATATTTGAATGGCTTAACCAACACCATGATGAACTGACACAACAAGGTTTTGAAATTGAACAGCCCGAGGGCCAGAAACGTTATGTATTTGGTACAAGTAAAATTGATTTAGAAGTTAAAGAAGATAACGACTGGTTTGATATTCACGCCATTGTTTATTTCGGGCCATACCGCATTCCTTTTATCCAGCTTAAAAATCATATTCTCAATCATAAAAAAGAGTTTACCTTACCATCAGGCGAGATAGCTGTAATCCCCGAAAAATGGTTTTCGCAATATGGCAACTTATTGCATTTTAGTGAAGGCGGCGATCAGCTTAAACTGCGCAGGCATCATATTGGGTTAGTACATGACCTGGCCGAAGGCGAACTGGCGGATGTAACCATGACCCGTAAACTGCAAAAGCTAACCGATTTTGAATATCTGGACGAAGTGGCTATGCCCTTAAATTTTAATGGTAATTTAAGGCCTTATCAACAAGCGGGCTATAATTGGTTCCATTTTTTAAAGAGTTTTCATTTTGGCGGTTGTTTGGCAGATGATATGGGTTTGGGTAAAACCATACAAACACTTGCGCTATTACAAAAACATAAAGAGGATACGGAAGCTGCGGGCAGCAAAAGCACTTCGCTGGTTATTATGCCCACCTCGTTAATTTACAACTGGCTTAACGAGGCCAAAAAATTCACCCCGCAGTTAAGGTTAATGGTGCATACTGGTACTTTCCGCTATAAATCGGCAGAGGTATTTGCCAATTATGATGTGGTGATCACTACCTATGGCATTAGCCGCATAGATATTGAACTGCTCAAAAACTATGTGTTTGACTATGTTATTTTAGATGAAAGCCAGAATATTAAAAACCCTTCATCAAAATCATACCATTCGGTTAAACAATTAAAATCGCGCTTTAAATTAATTTTGAGCGGTACCCCGGTCGAAAATTCGGTTAATGACCTGTGGACACAGATGTCATTCATCAACCCGGGCCTGTTGGGGACGCAACAATACTTTCAAAACGAGTTTGTAACGCCTATCGAGAAAAAGAAGGATGAAGACAAGGCGCGCAAATTACAGGCGCTAATAAAACCATTTGTGTTACGCCGTACCAAAGAACAGGTAGCTACCGAGCTACCGCCAAAAACAGAGAATTTGTTTTATTGCCAAATGAGTGAGGAGCAAGCTTCTGTTTATGAAAAAGTAAAATCAGAATATCGCAACGAACTATTGAAAAGTTTGGAAGACGGCACCTTTGCAAAAACACAGATCCAGGTTTTACAGGGCTTAACCAAATTACGCCAGATAGCCAACCATCCTTATATGATTGACCAGGAATATGAAGGTGATTCGGGTAAATTTGAGAACGTAACCCATACCCTGTCAACCGTGCTGGATGGCGGGCATAAGGTTTTGATATTTTCGCAATTTGTTAAACAACTAAGTATCTACCGCAATTATTTTGAGGAGCAGCATATTCCGTTTGTTTATTTGGATGGCAGCACCCAAAATCGGGGCGATGTAGTTAAGCAATTCCAGGAAGATGAAAAGACCAGGGTATTTTTAATCTCCATAAAAGCTGGCGGCGTTGGCTTGAATTTAACCGAGGCCGATTATGTATTCATCCTTGACCCATGGTGGAACCCAGCAGTTGAGCAACAGGCTATTGACCGTACGCATCGTATTGGACAAACCAAAAATGTGTTCATCTATAAATTCATCACTAAAGATTCTGTTGAAGAAAAGATACTTGCCTTGCAACAACGTAAGTTAAGTGTGGCACGCGCTTTAATAACCACCGAGGAAAGCTTTATCAAATCGCTTTCGGCAGATGATATTAAGGAAATTCTGGGATAGGTTTTAAAATAACCCACCCTGTTTTTATTGTTACCTTGTACTAAATTATCATTTGTATGGCTAAGCATATTTTATTAACCGGCGGCTCTGGTTTGGTTGGGAATGCACTGACACAGCTCTTATTAGCTAAAGGATATGAAGTTAGCCACTTAAGCCGCAAGCCGGGTAATACCCCCCAAATAAAAACCTACCTATGGGATATTGATAAGGGCCTGATTGATGAAAAATGCATTGATGGCGTAGATACCATCATCCACCTCGCAGGTGCCGGTATTGCGGATAAACGATGGACAGACAAGCGCAAAAAAGAATTGATAGAAAGCCGCACTAAATCTATTGGCTTGATATATAGCCTGCTCCGGAATAAAGCACACGCTGTTAAATCAATTATTTCGGCATCGGCAACAGGCTATTATAGTGACAGGGGCGATAAATTGCTTACCGAAGAAAGCGCTCCTGCAAATGATTTTTTAGGCGATTGCTGTATACGATGGGAAAAAGCCGTTGATGAAGGTGAAGAGCTTGACTTGCGGGTATTAAAATTCCGCACCGGCGTAGTACTTACCGCTAAGGGCGGCGCCCTGCCTCAATTGGCTTTACCTATAAAGTTTTGGGTAGGCTCACCAATTGGCAATGGCAAACAATGGATACCGTGGATACACCATGAGGACGTAGTCGGCCTGTATCTTTATGGGATTGAAAACAATGGATTATCCGGCGTATATAATATGGTTGCCCCAAATCCGGTAACTAATAAACAATTAACCCAAGCGGTAGCTAAGCAATTACATAAACCATTGTGGCTGCCAAATGTACCAGCATTTGCAATAAAGCTGATTTTTGGCGAAATGAGTATTGTTGTTTTAGGCAGTACAAAAGTATCGGCACAAAAAATTGAGGGAAGCGGTTTTAAATTTAAGTTCCCGATGATTGAAGAGGCACTGAAAGATATATACCTATTATTGCGAAGCAAAGGCAGTGCAAGAGGCAATGAGTAGTTGAAGCAATCTCGCCGCTAATAATCAGTGACGAGATTGCCACGCTGTCGCTCACAATCATATAAACATGAAGTTGATGAACATCATCAACTTTTTAAAACTTCGTTAACAGTTTTAAGTTAAATAATAATCACTTAAAAACTGGGTATGACACCAACTGCAAGGAAACTATTCACATTTTTAGGCTTTATGGTAGGGGTAGGCGTTATATACCCGCTTATCATGTCGGGTATATTTAGCCTTAATTTAAAAACCTCCATTATTGTTGGCGGCATATTTGGTTTTATTGGCGCTATTTTATGGACTGTTACTTCAAATATCAGGGAAAAACGACGGGCCGCAAAAAATAATCAGAACGCTATTTAAAAAAATACTTCACACCCAATCCCGGCGCAATATCAAAAAAGGGCCCGCTGGCCAGCTCTGCCCGTGGATTTAAATCAAGACTTACGGCTATAGGCGATTGAGGGATCATATACTCTAACCCTATAACACCATCCAATCCCAGCAAAATTTGATTATTACGATAAATCTCATTATCGCCATTAAAACGCTTGTAACTGCCGCTGCCTATGGCACCGATATGTGCGCCAAAACCATAATAAAATTTCAATTCGGGCACATTAAACGCTTCCTGGTGTAATTCATATAACCCTGTAATTACCACGCCGCTGTTACGAAACCCCAAAACACCTTCCAGCGCGCTATTATCAGTCATGAAATATTTGGCAGAGATACCATTTTCATAACCACCAAATTTTAGCCCGGCAGAAATAGTGTAATTTTGTGTTGATGAGGGAGAAGATTGAGCTTTTGACTGCACATTGATCAGCATAAAAAGGCTCAGAATTGATAAGTAGCATATAAAGTTTTTCATCCCCCTAAAACGGCAAATTTTTAATTTTATGTTTTGCGACATGAAATTTTAGCTGTTAAAAAGCGTTTCTGCCGTCAGAATTAGACTACTATTTCCAACAATGCGTATTTTATATTAAATTAGGTGTGTACATAAAAAACAAGATGAAAAGATATTGCATACTCGTGCTTTTGTTAGCCTTTCAACAATTAAATGTAGAGGCACAGTCAACCGATCAATACACTAATGGAATGGTGGTTTGTGCTTACCCCGATGCAGCACAGGTTGGCCTTAACATATTAAAAAAGGGGGGTAACGCGGTTGATGCCGCGGTAGCGGTACAATTTGCACTTGCGGTAACTTATCCCGAAGCAGGTAATATCGGCGGCGGCGGCTTTATGGTTTACCGGTCAGGAAACGGTGAAACCAATACCTTAGATTTCAGGGAGAAAGCGCCCGCAGCAGCCAGCGCGAATATGTATTTAGATGCATCGGGCAACGTAGTGCCCGGAATGAGCCTGAGTACCCACCAGGCATCGGGCGTGCCGGGTTCTGTAGATGGAATGGCGGAGGCCAGCCATAAATATGGTAAACTTAAATGGGCCGAACTGGTACAACCCGCGTTAGACCTTGCACGCAACGGCTTTAAAATTACCAAACGCCTTGCCGACGGTTTAAACCGCAGTCAAAATACTTTTACCAAAGCCAATCCCGGTAAATCTTATTTATTAAAAGATACGCCATGGAAAGAAGGCGACCTGCTGGTACAGGAAGACCTGGCTAAAACGTTGGAACAAATACGCGATAAGGGCCGTAAAGGCTTTTATGAAGGTACAGTTGCCGACCAGATAGTTGCCGAGATGAAAAGTGGCAACGGCTTGATTTCAAAAACCGACCTGGCTGATTACCATTCTGTATGGCGCAAGGCTATTACAGGTAACTATAAAGGCTATAAGGTTATTACCATGCCGCCGCCATCAAGCGGTGGTATCGCCTTATTGTCATTGCTAAAATCGGTCGAAAAATATCCGTTACACAATTGGGGTCATAATCAGGACTCAACAGTACAGCTAATGATAGAGGCAGAACGGAGGGTATATGCCGACCGTTCAAAGTACCTGGGCGACCCGGACTTCTTCAAAGTCCCGGTGGATAGTTTATTAAGAAGCGCTTATATCTTAGGCCGCATGAGCAGTTTTACCTGGGCGGCTGCCACACCAAGCAGCACTATTCAGCCAGGTACTATTGTTGGGTATGAAAGCGATCAAACCACGCACTATTCCATAACCGATAAAGAGGGCAACGCGGTATCTGTTACCACTACATTAAATGGCTCTTTCGGTTCAAAAATATTTGTAAAAGGCGCAGGCTTTTTATTGAACAATGAAATGGACGATTTTAGCTCAAAACCGGGTGCACCTAATATGTATGGCCTGGTTGGTGGCAAAGCAAATAGTATACAACCCAACAAACGCATGCTATCGTCCATGACGCCTGCAATAATTGAAAAGAATGGTAAACTGTTTATGGTAGTGGGTACACCCGGTGGCGCTACTATTATTACATCGGTGTTTCAAACTATACTTAACGTAATTGAGTTTGATCAGGATATGCAGCAGGCAGTTGCCTCTAAACGTTTTCACCATCAATGGCTGCCAGATAATGTACAGGTAGAACGGGGCGCTTTTAGTGAAGCAACACAAAGCAAACTGGAGCAAAAAGGATATAAATTAACCAATAGTAATGGCATAGGCAGGGTAGACGCTATTTTAAAAACACCAACCGGTTACCAGGGCGGTGCAGACCCGCGCGGTGATGATACCAAAGCCGGATGGTAATTTAGCAAACATTGACCGGGTGATTAGATAAATAGTTGTATCATATATACTTGCCATATTGGCAACTTTGTCAAGTCAATTAAATATTCAACCCAATCAACTTAATTAACTTATATATTGTGTAATCAATAACAGTTTCTTACGTTT
>DASWOZ010000236.1:0-10296 GCA_036398535.1 Mucilaginibacter sp.
GCACATGTACTTGCCGGCAATAAATTAGGCGAGAGCAAAACTATAATCCATGCTAATGATGATGTGAACAAATCGCAATCATCCAATGATACTTACCCCACCGCTATGCACATTGCCGCCTATAAAATGGTGATCGATGTGACTATCCCGGGCATTGAAAAATTACGAGATACCTTATTAGCTAAAACCGAAGCGTTTAAAAACGTGGTAAAAATTGGCCGTACCCATTTAATGGATGCAACACCTTTGACTTTGGGTCAAGAATTTTCGGGCTATGCCTCACAACTGACCCACGGCTTAAAAGCGCTAAGAAACACGCTGGACCATCTGTCTGAACTGGCCCTTGGCGGTACCGCAGTAGGAACCGGCATCAATACTCCCCAAGGCTATGATGTTAAGGTGGCGGAATACATCGCTAAATTTACCGGTTTGCCTTTCCGCACAGCCGAGAATAAATTTGAGGCGTTAGCGGCGCACGATGCGATTGTAGAAAGCCAAGGTGCATTAAAGCAAATTGCCGTATCGTTAATGAAAATAGCAAATTATATCCGCATGCTGGCCTCTGGCCCGCGCTCGGGTATTGGCGAGATCCATATACCGGATAATGAGCCGGGATCATCTATTATGCCAGGCAAGGTTAACCCCACCCAAAACGAAGCGGTTACCATGGTAGCGGCACAGGTAATGGGTAATGATGTGGCTATTTCAATTGGTGGTTCAAATGGCCACTACGAATTGAATGTATTTAAACCGTTAATGGCCGCCAACTTCTTACAATCTGCCCGTTTAATTGGCGATGCCTGCGTATCATTCAATGATCATTGCGCGGTTGGTATTGAGCCAAACTACGCCGGGATTAAAAAGCATTTAGAAAACTCATTGATGCTGGTTACAGCGTTGAATCCACATATTGGTTATGAAAACGCGGCTAAGATTGCCAAAAAAGCGTTGAAGGAAAACCTGTCGCTTCGCGAGTCGGCTATAGGCCTGGGCCTGTTAACCAATGAGCAGTTTGACGAATGGGTTAAGCCGGAAGAAATGATTGGAAGTTTGAAATAACCGCCATTAATAAAGCGTCATTGCGTGGTACAAAGCAAACTCTGAACCTTTTCAGGCGGAAATGTTTTGTACCACGCAATGACGTAAAAATAAATTTCATGCAAAAAACAGCTTGCTTTCTCCTTTTGGCTTTAACCCTGCTCGCATCGGCATGTTCCATGAACCCCAACACGCAGGGCACTGGCGAAAGCTATTTGCAGGGCGAATGGCAACAAGATTCCACAGTTGTGCAAAAGCAGTTGATGACCTATTCGCTATATCATTTTAAATTTACCTGCGATTCATTTTTTGTGCAGCAGCAAACCTACAGCAAAATAAATTATGGTGCGGATACTTGCATGAACAAGGGCCATTGGACAGAATATATGCGCGGCACCTATACCCAACAATTAGATACCGTGCATTTAAAAGGCATATTTTGCAATGCGGATTTTACCTCGAAAGACCCCAACATCGGCTGTTTCCGGTCTGGTGTTTATGAGGAGTTTTTTAAAGTGAATAAAAAATCAGACTCACTTATCCAATTTTCCGGAACGGCCAGCGTTATACCCGTAAATTTACGCCTAACAAAAAAATTAACTTGCCACGTCAAACCCTTATAAAATGAAAATCAACTTTTTAAAGAAATTAGTATTAGGAGCTGCTATACTTTTTGCCCCAGCATTAACGATGGCCTGGGGGACGGAAGGTCACCGCATTTGCGGCCAGATTGCCGATAGCTATTTAACGCCCAAAGCCCGTAAAGCCATACAAGAAATTTTAGGAAATGAATCTATAGCCATTGCCAGTAACTGGGCCGATTTTATTAAATCTGATCCTGCTTTCAGCTACTTGTCATCATGGCACTATATTGATTTTGATAAAAGCTACACCTATCCTGAAATGCAGGAGTTTTTGTTACATGACACCAATACAGACGCATACACCAAACTGCAATTTTTAATTGGCGAATTAAAAAAGAAAGACATCACCAAAGAAAACAGATTGCTGTACCTGCGTATGCTAATCCATATTGCAGAGGATGTGCATCAACCTATGCACACCGCCCATACTACTGATAAAGGTGGTAATGATATTAAAGTTACCTGGTTCAATGAGCCAACTAACCTGCACTCGGTTTGGGATTCAAAGCTCATTGATTTTCAACAATTAAGCTATACAGAATACGCAACTGCTATTAATCATACTACGCCAACGCAGGTTGCCGAGTGGCAAAAAGCGCCTATCAGCCAATGGTTATTTGAATCGAGCCAGATAGCAGAAAAAATTTACACGGATACTAAGCCGGATGCTAAACTAAGCTATAACTATAATTTTCAATTTATTGATACCATTAACCAGCAATTGCTAAAAGGCGGAGTAAGATTGGCAGGTGTTTTAAACCAAATATTTGGATAAATTGAGGTGTTATTCTGAGTTATAAATTTCGTGAAATTCTAAAAGGGTTATGACAATGTAACTCTCCATGTCATTGCGAACCCGCGCTGTGCGATGGAATTGAGCTGTGAAGCAATCTCATCGCGTTCTCACCAAGCGACGAGATTACTTCGTCGCCCCAACGCCCACACCCAGCGCTTGTTCCTCGCAATAACCTAACGGTTAAAATAGGTAATAGGAGCATATCGAATAACTACAATTATTGGGTTATCAATTGCTTGAGCTGATTTGCAGCGACAATTAACAGGTATCCAGGATTGACAACTTTTAAAAAGTTGTCAATCCTTCTTTAGCTTACAAGAGTCTTGGCTATCGCTCAGAATGATAAATCATTGATAACCAATTATTGAGGTAAACACCGAGAATTAATGTGCTTCCAGCCAGTTTAGCCCTGTACCAATCTCCACCATAATAGGCACATCGGTTTTAATGGCGTTTTTCATATGGTGCATGATGACGGGCTTAATAAGCTCTATTTCATAATGCGGTACATCAAACACCAGCTCATCATGTACCTGCATGGTCATGCGGGCATCCAGTTTTTGACTTTTTATTTCGCGATGAATATTGATCATGGCTATCTTGATCATATCAGCAGCCGAACCTTGTATTGGTGCGTTAATGGCATTCCGTTCTGCAAAACCACGTACCGTAGCATTGGCCGAATTGATATCGCGCAAATACCGGCGGCGGCCCATCAGGGTAGTAACATAACCATTTTCGCGGGCAAAATTCATGGTATCTGTCATGTATTTTTTTATACCGGGATATTGGGCAAAATAATTTTCAATAATATCCGCGGCTTCTTTACGTGGGATGCCCAAGTTTTGCGATAACCCAAATGCCGATTGCCCGTAAATAATCCCGAAGTTTACCGCTTTGGCATTACGGCGCTGCTCGCTGGTTACATCATCTAAACCTACACCGTAAACGTTAGCGGCTGTGGCAGTATGAATATCCAGATTCCTTACAAAGGCCTCCATCATATTTTCATCCCGGCTTATTTCCGCAATAATGCGCAGTTCAATTTGCGAATAATCGGCAGATACGATAGTGTGCCCACTATCGCGGGGAATGAATGCCTTACGTACCTCGCGCCCGCGCTCGGTACGGATAGGAATATTTTGCAGGTTAGGATTATTGGAGCTTAGGCGCCCGGTAGAGGCTACAGCCTGGTTATAAGAGGTATGAATACGCCCCGTTTTTGCATTTACCATTTGCGGCAAAGCATCCACATAGGTAGACTTCAACTTTTGTAACTGCCGAAAATCTAATATATCCCGCACAATATCGCTTTTGGCAGCTAAAGCCAGCAGCACATCTTCGCCGGTTTGGTATTGTCCTGTTTTGGTCTTTTTAGCTTTAGGATCAAGCATTAGTTTTTCAAATAACACCTCTCCTAATTGCTTTGGCGATGCAATATTAAAGCGCACCCCCGCCTTTTCAAAAACTACTTTTTCTAATTTAGCGATATCGGTTTCCAGCTCTTTCGAAAACTCTTTTAGCGTATCATGGTCAATACGGACTCCTTCATATTCAATATCGGCCAAAACATATATTAGCGGGTTTTCAATTTCGTGTAATAATTTTTCGGCCTCAACCTGTTTAATTTTTGGCTCAAAAACATTTTTTAATTGCAGGGTTATATCCGCGTCTTCGGCGGCATATTCCTTGATTTTTTCTATTTCCACATCGCGCATACTGCCCTGATTTTTGCCTTTGGCGCCAATCAGCTCGGTAATGGAAACAGGTTTATATCCCAGGTAATTTTCAGACAGAATATCCATACCATGCCGGGTATCCGGGTCAATAATATAGTGCGCCATCATCGTATCAAACAGGTCGCCCTTTAACTCAACGCCGTACCACTTCAGCACCAGAATATCAAACTTCAGGTTTTGTCCTATTTTACCGATAGCGGCGTTTTCCATCACCTCTTTAAATTCAAGCACAATGCCTTTTACCACAGCCTGATCAACAGGCACAGGCACGTACCACGCCTCGCCCTCTTTTACCGCGAATGACAAGCCTACCAACTCACAATTATTGGCATCGGTTCCGGTTGTTTCCGTATCAAAGCAAAAACTGGTTTGTTGGTTAAGAATAGCAATTAGTTCTGCTCGTTTTTCGGCAGTATCTACCAGGTAGTAATTATGCGGAACGGTATTTATGTTTTTAGAAACTACATTAAATTCAGGTTCGGCAATGTCGTTTACGTCAACCGTCATGGTTGTGCGGCCCGATGCAACTTCGTTACCGAACAAATCTGTTTGTACACCAACCGATTTATATTCGGTAATGGTGAAATCATCGCCAAATACACGCCTGCCTAATGTCCGGAACTCCAGCTCGGCAAATAAAGGCTCCAATAAATCGCGACTCGGGGCGCATATTTCTAAACCGGCTTCATCTAACTCAACCGGAACATTTAATAAAATGGTAGCCAGTTTTTTTGATAATAAGCCCTGTTCGGCATACTGTTCCACATTTTCGCGCTGCTTACCTTTTAACTCATGGCTGTGGCTAATAATTTCTTCCATTGAGCCGTATTGTTTGATTAGCGCCTTGGCTGTTTTTTCGCCAATGCCGGGGATACCAGGGATATTGTCAACCGCGTCGCCCCATAAGCCTAAAATGTCAATTACCTGCTCAACCCGTTCTATCTCCCACTTTTCCAGTACTTCTTTTACCCCCAATATCTCCATATCGTTACCCATGCGGGCAGGTTTATAAATGCGTATGTTTTCAGATACCAGTTGCGCAAAATCCTTATCAGGTGTCATACAATAAACCTGGTAGCCTTTCGCCTCTGCTTTTTTGGCAAGCGTGCCAATAATATCATCAGCTTCATACCCATCAGAGGTAATAACAGGGATATTAAACCCCAATATCAGCTTAATTACATAAGGAAGCGCCTTTGACAGGTCCTCGGGCATTGTTTCACGATGGGCTTTATAAGCCTCATAATCGGTATGGCGTTCGGTTGGCGCTTCGGTATCAAATACCACGGCCATATGGGTTGGTTTTTCCTTTTTTAGCACATCCAGCAGCGTATTGGTAAAACCCATTACTGCCGATGTGTTTAATCCGCCCGATGTAAACCGCGGCGTTTTACTTAAAGCAAAATGCGCCCGGTAAATAAGGGCCATGCCATCTAAAAGGAATAGTTTTTTCATGAGTATTTTAATTGCACCGATTATAAAAACAGATTACACCGGTTTTCAAAAATACAATTTATGTTTACCGATTAATAATCGGTACAATCAAATTAATCAGTGTAATTATTTAAATGAACATGCCGGAATATGATCATTCACTATGCCAGTTGCCTGCATGTAGGCATAGCAAATAGTAGATCCAAAAAACTTGAAGCCTCGCTTTTTCATGTCCTTACTAATAGCGTCAGATATAGGTGTACTTGCCGGCGTAATACCAGATTGATTATTAATAGCTTTACCATCGGGCATAAAGTTGTACAGGTACTTATCAAACGACCCAAATTCTTTTTGTATCTGTATAAATAACTGCGCGTTGGTAATGGTGGATAATATTTTTAACCGGTTACGGATAATACCGAGATCCTGCATTAAACGCGCTGCATCTTCATTGGTAAAAGCTGCAACTTTATGCACATCAAAATCAGCAAAAGCTTTGCGGTAGTTTTCGCGACGACGCAAAATGGTGATCCAGCTCAATCCGGCCTGTGCCGATTCAAGCACTAAAAATTCAAATAGCGTTTTATCATCATGCACTTCTTTTCCCCATTCTTCATCATGATATTTAATGTATAAAGGGTCGCTACCCGTCCATGAACAGCGTGTTATTTCAGTTGGCAGTTTTGAGTTGGCAGTTGGCATGCTTATGTATTATTGATATATACTATATATTAAACTTGGCGCAACTGGCTACTGATCACCGTCAACTGAATTCAATTCATCCCAATATTCCACAGCCCTGCGATAATGCGGTATCACTATTGATCCGCCAACTAAATTAGCAATCATGAATACCTCGTTCATTTCATCGTGTTTAACGCCGGCTTCGTGGCATTTGCCTAAATGGTATTTGATGCAATCATCACAACGCAACACCATCGAGGCTACCAGGCCCAGCATCTCTTTTGTTTTTACATCCAACGCGCCATCTGCATAGGTGGTAGTGTCTAAAGCAAAAAAGCGCTTAATGTTGGTATTGGCTGTTTCCATTATCCTATCGTTCATTTTGGTACGATAGCTTTCAAAATCGTCTATTGGTTTTCCCACTGTGTTTAATTATTGATTAGTGATTGAGTGAATTAGCGCGTATTTAACAAAGCAAAAAGCTAAAAATATTAGTTTTAAATATATAAATCTTTATCTTTATATGCATCATTTAAACATTATTTTACTTTATTATTAAACCGATGGATAGCTTATCGCCCAATATCTTTGTTAAAAACATGCCCGAAACTATTGCCTTTTATAAGGCCCTGGGCTTTGAATTGGTAATGACAGTGCCCGATAGCGGTACCGATTTTGTTTGGGCAATGTTGGTAAATGGCAATGTTAGCTTTATGTTTCAAACGTTTGAAAGTTTGGGTAACGAGCTACCCGAGATAAGCCGCCAAAGCGGTGCCTCCCAATTGCTGTATATCAAGCTGAAAAACATCAGGGCATATTTTGAGGAAATAAAAGATAAAGTGACTGTGTTAAAAGGATTGGAAACCACTTTTTACGGAGCCACAGAATTTTCTATAAAAGACAATAATAATTATGTGCTTACCTTTGCCGAGGACGAATAATGATCAGTTTTAAACGGTTAAATCACGTTCATATCAGCGTACCGCCGGAGCGACTGGAAGAAGCGCGGATATTTTACACCAACGTTATTGGTTTATCACCCACCAACAGGCCCGATGAGGTTTTTGACACCACAGGTTATTGGTTTACTATTACTGATATTGAATTACATATCGGCACCGAGCAGGCCCAGCCGCGTTCTATACGCCATTATGCTTTTGAGGTGGATGATTTGGCCGCGGCAAGAAAGCATTTAAAAAATAATGGTGTTGAATTAGCGGAAGAGCCGGTAATACCCGGTCGCATGCGGTTTTCATTTATTGACCCTTTTGGCAACCGGGTAGAGCTGCTGCAACTGGATTCAGACCCGCTTACGTTATTTATGAATACCAGCGGATAAAATAATTCATAGTGCCTGTTCTATTGATGGGTCCCAAAAAACATTCTTAAAATCCTGTACCTGATCGTCTTTTACTTTTACGCCTTCGCTTTCCAATAATTCCTGCATTAGGTTGCCGCCAAAGTGAAATTTTGCAGTTAGCAGCCCTTGCCGGTTTACTACCCTATGCGCAGGTACCGATGGCGATGCTTTCCCGGCGGCCTGCATGGCATAACCTACCATGCGCGATGAGCCTTTTGTGCCCAGGTAGCTGGCTATAGCGCCGTATGATGTTACTCTGCCCCGGGGAATCAAGCGGGCAACCTCATAAACACTGTCAAAAAAATTAGGTTCCATAATTTTCAGAATGAAAATTTAAGGTAGTTAATGTTTTTGTTAACCTTTAAATATTTTTTCTCATAATAGGTTTTGATCGATAAAACTTCATCCGCGTGTTCAGAATGATAAAGGTCCTCTGTTTTTGCATGCAAATTTAATTGCAGCTCTTCTATTTTATCGGCCGTATAAATATGCAAGCCGTCATTATCTGTTTTTAAATTGATAAAGGCACCGGGGCGCAAAATTTGGCGGTACATGTTTAAAAACCGCGGAGAGGTAAGTCTTTTCTTTTCGCGGCTAAGCTGGGGCTGCGGGTCCGGAAAAGTGATCCATATTTCATCTATCTCACCAGCGGCAAAATAGTCTATCAGGTTTTCTATCTGGATACGCAAAAAAGCTACATTATTTACGCCGTCTTCCAGCGCGGTTTTTGCGCCCCGCCATATCCGGTTGCCTTTATAATCAATGCCAATAAAGTTTTTGTTGGGGAATAGTACGGCCAGGTTTACAGTATATTCGCCTTTACCACAGGCCAGCTCTAATACTACAGGGTTATTATTTTTGAAAAACGCGGTGTTCCAATTGCCCTTAAACACTTTGCCTGCATCTAATTGCAAAACGTTACTAAAGGTTTCTATTTCTGCAAAGCGTTTTAATTTATCTTTTCCCACTTTTAATAATTAAAAGTGCAAAAATAGCTTTTTGGCTGATGATTAAAAACGGAAGTTTTATACGTCTGCCTTTAATACATTTTGTTGAGATGATATATATGCAGGGTGATTAACCGCTGGTTGTTTAGCTTTTTTACCAGCAAAAATGGATTTTACAGTGTTTAAAATGCCTCCTGGATTTTTAGGGTTAAAGCTTTCAATAACTGATTTTGCCTTACCCCAAACATTGGCTACAGAATCTTCACTTATATAATTTGACGCTTTTTGTGATATAATACCAACCAGCGCTTTAACTAAGAAGTTAGAGTGCCTGAAAAGCGTTTTATTTAAAGCCAATGGTAAAACCAAGCGAGATAGCAGGCCCACAAAATCCTGGTTAAATAATCCGGCTGATTTAGGATCATCTGGATTGGTGTTTGAAAAAAGAGAGAAAAGAGTGGTAAAAATTGCAGACGGACTATTAAAACGCGCTTTTAAAGCCAGGCTTTGCTGCTTCTCTACTCCTTCTAAACGCAATATCTCGTCCTTTAAATCTGTTGATGTTCTGATAGTCAGGCTCATATGATATTAATTTTTAAAGAACTTTTGTATAAAGGCGTTTGCTATTGGTTTTTCAAGTCCCCGTTTGTTTAATTTAAACAGAATAGCAATAAATAAATAAATAAGTGCAACACAGCCAAAGCCCATCCAAAGCGCGCCCAGTACCCCTGCTAAATAAAAAGCCAATGTAAAACTGGCAAATACAAAAGCAAATACCATACTAATTACGACCACAACATCAGCAATAAGGCTTGCTATAACAGTCGAGCTGCTATCAATTGCTTTAAGTTTAGTGAGCTTAATGCGTGTTTCAGCATATTCTTTTAGCTGATCAAAAAGTGGTGGATGTATTGATTCTTTAGGAGCTTCCATATTTGTTTATAAAGGTCCCGGATAAGATTTTTATCCGGGATATATTAATTTATGCGTGTTCCAAATCGTCCTGATATTCTTCTTCGGCGCCGTTTATCTTTGTTTTTATATTTTCAACAATCTTATCTTTTATACCTACAAGATTGTCAATTTCTGTAGCTGCGGTTTCCCGGATAGAGTCTCCAAGATTTTTTAAAGATTCTGTTAATTTGTCGCGTGTTTCGTTACCCTTGTCAGGTGCAAATAATATTCCTAACGCTGCTCCTGCTGCCAGCCCTGCAAGTAGGGCAACAGCTATTTTTGAATTATCATTCATATGGTATAAATTTTAAGTTGAACAATTAATTATAAACGGTTAAATATCCTGCCAAATATAACCAATTGGATATTTATCTATTTTTTAAGCCGTTATTAAATTTATTAACCTTTTGTCATTTTACAGCTGTTCACAAAAGTATTCACCAATTAGGTCAATTATCACTGCTTCGTATGCGTTCAAGCCTGTCGGCAGCCAGCCTGTTGGTTTCATATATTTCAATTAACAGTAAAAAATAGGATAATAATAACGGGCCAAAAACTAAACCCAAAATTCCAAACAGCGGCAGGCCAACAAAAACGCCTATAACTGATATGATGGGGTGTGTATTAGCTATGCGCCTGTTAATGATCATCCTTAATACATTGTCAATATTGCCTATAAATAGCAGGCCATAGGCTAACA
>DASWOZ010000237.1:0-4224 GCA_036398535.1 Mucilaginibacter sp.
ATTGAAAATTCCCCGCTGTTCCACTTGCCAAATGTGCATACCCCGGTTATGATCATGTCTAACGATGCGGACGGTGCTGTACCTTATTACCAGGGCATTGAAATGTTTACCGCCCTGCGCCGTTTGGGTAAACCTGTTTGGCTGCTCATGTATAATGGCGAGGCGCACAACCTGGTACAACGCCAAAACCGGAAAGATATATCCATACGCGAGCAGCAATTTTTCGATCACTTTTTAAAAGACAAGCCAATGCCCGAGTGGATGGACAAAGGCGTACCTGCCGTTGATAAAGGCAAGGATTGGGGCTTTGCGCTGGATGATAAATAAGATCTATTTCAAAACTTACGAAGTTTTAAAAACTTCGTAAGTTTATTTGCTTCATGAAAACACTAAAAGACCTGCTTCTGCTTGGCGACCCACGCTTGTATGAAACCTGTGAACCTATTAAAAAAGCCGAATTGCCATTGGTAGGCGACTGGGTTGCAGATATGGATAATGTGATGAAGGAGGTAAAAGCTAAATACCATTTTGGCCGTGCCATTGCCGCCCCCCAGTTGGGTATTATGAAAAGGCTGATCTATATGAATATTGACAAACCAATTGTTTTCATAAATCCTGAGCTGATTAATTTGAGCGAAGATTTGTTTGAGCTATGGGATGATTGTATGAGTTTCCCTAATTTATTGGTAAAGGTACAACGGCACCAATCGCTTACCATAAAATACCTGGATATAAACTGGCAGCCACAGGAATGGACGATAAAAAATGACCTTTCAGAATTATTGCAGCATGAGTATGACCATTTAAATGGCATTCTTTGCACCATGCGTGCCATAAACGAAAAAGGCTTTAAATGGCGACAAATTAAATAATAACTAAAAATATTTCTTTTTAATTTATTACCTTCGCACTGAACCCCAGAAACGGCATCCTGCTCACAATTAAGTTTCATTCTTTTTTTGGATTTCATCTTAACTAAAAAATGGAAACAATCATCATTCAGGACACTGACGCGGCTATTCTTGATATTCTTACTATTGCCTTGCAAATGGAAAACTTCCAGGTATATTCTGTTTTAGGCTATAACAGCAACCTTCTGGATCTGATAGATGAATTGAAACCACATGTCATCATGTTAGATTATAAACTGGATGGAAAGGCATCGGTTAAAATATGTCATCAGATCAAAACACAATACCCGCATCTACCGGTAATAGCTTTAAGCTGTAACTATAATATTCATGACGAGTATGACAAATTTGGATTTGATGATTACATTCCCAAGCCTTTTGACCTCGAACTGCTTTACAGGATACTTCGAAAATACATACCCTGCCATTCACCACAAACACGTCAAATATAGCCTGACGGTTCTATTGTTGGTCACTAAAACATTCTATTGAATTTAGCAACGGCGACCCGCCGCTATTACCCACACCCGCAACAGCATATATTTTTTTATCAAAATACACGGCTGTGCCTGCATGCCTACCCTCAACCAGTGGCGGTAGTTTTCTAAACACGCCTGTTTTAACATTGTAAGCCTCCACTTCGTTATGTGCTACTTTTTGGGCTAAGCTTTCGCCGCCAATAACTACTATTTCATCTTTAACAACTACCACCGTATTACCTGCCCGTAAGGTTGGCAGTTGGGCATTGGCCACACGCCATTTACCTGTTTTAAAATCATACACATCCACCTCTGCAATGGTTTTGTCGAGCAGCTTTTTCTCCATAGCATTTGATTGCGCACCGCCTATGCAATAAAGTTTATCGCCAACCACGGCAGCCTTGAAATGGTCGCGCGCTACTGGGGCATCCGGCAGTAGTTTCCATTGGTTAGTTTGCGGGTCATATTCATCAAGCCAGGCAACATTACCTGTCCAATGCCCATCAGTGATGCCGCAAACCAGGTAAAATTTGTTTTTATAAATAACCGCGCCTCCCGCACCGCGTAATCGTTCTGTCGGGATTTCCGCACCTGCACGCCAACTGTCTGATGCCGGGTTGTAGATATAAATATGGTCGACAGGTTTTTCATGCGGGTAATTGCCGGTCATGGCACCACAAATGTATATCTCATTGTTGTATACAATGGATTGAAAATGATTTAATTCAATTGGCGGCTTTGCAGCAGTTGTCCATGTTAAAGTTTTAGGATTAAATACAGAGATCTCCTGAATTTTACGACCGCCCAATAAATAGAAAATACCTTTTACATTCACAAAGTCGCATTCTTCACGGGGTAAATAAGCGCCTGTGGTTTTTAAGATCTTCCAGCTATAACCATTAAACTGGGCATGGGCACCAGTTATAAATAAGCAGCATATAACTAAAACAGCAAGACCGATCTTTTTCATAATTGGTTAAAATTGGAGATTAAAGATAACAGAATTTCATAAAAAAACCGTTTTACAAAAAGTTCGCAACAAACCTTATATTGCAGGTAATAATCACTGGTAAATGTATAGCCAAAAAAATCTGTCCATATCAGATGCCTTAAGTAAATCTGCCCACCCTTTTGTGTTTTTGATACTTATACTGCCGTTTGGCATAATGACGGGTTATTTAACGGTAACGCTGGCCTATTTATTTACAAAGGCGGGCGTATCGTTTGAACAGATTGCCGGCCTGGTAGCTGCCAGCCTGATACCACAACTTTTTAAGTTTATATGGGCACCATTGGTTGATGTTAGCCTGAGCGTAAAGAAGTGGTACATCCTTTCTACGCTGGTAAGCGCGGCATGCATTTTAGGTACATGTATCATCCCTGTAAAAATAGCAAGCGTGCCTTTATTAACCATCCTGATCATTGTTTCAAACTTTGCAGTAAGTTTTGTAGCTACGGCAGTTAATAGCCTGTCTGCTTATGACACCCCCGAACATTTAAAGGGCCGGGTAAGCGGTTACGTACAGGCCGGTAACATGGGCGGGGCCGGTGTGGGCGGCGGTTTAGGCCTTTGGTTTACACAACATTTATCAGCCGTATGGATGGCCGGGGCTATCCTGGCTTTTATTTGTGCGCTATGCTGTGCCGGCTTATTTTTTGTAAAAGAACCAAAGGTAACTGTACGGGTTAAAGCTATGGGCAAAACCATGAATAATGTTTTAAAAGATGTTTGGCAAACTGTTAAAACTCAAATGGGTTTGCTGGCACTTATCATTGTTTTGTTGCCAACCGGAACCTGTGCCGCCAGCACCTTATTTGCCGCATTTGCAAAGGACTGGAAAGCAAATGCTGATGTAGTGGCATTGGTTACCGGCGTATTAGGCGGGTTAATTACCGGGTTAGGCAGCTTAGCTGGCGGATGGGTATGTGATAAAATAGACAGAAAACTAAGTTATCTTTTATTTGGCTTACTACAGGCAGCTTGCGCTGCTGGCATGGCCTTTTTTCCGCATACTAATGAAATGTATATTATATGGACTTTATTATATTCTATTACTGCGGGTATGGCTTATGCGGGTTATAACGCGGTTACCTTAGAAGCAATTGGCAAAGGCGCAGCAGCTACAAAATTTGAAGTTTACGCTTCCATATCTAACGCCCCAATTTATATAGTGACATTTATTGAAGGCATAGTATATACTAAATGGGGAGCCAATGGCCTTTTAAATACCGAAGCCTTATTAGCATGCGCATCTTTTGCACTATTTTTTACATTAAAAGCAATCCTTAACAGGCGAAAATCGGTTACACTTGCTATTGAACAGGCATAATTAATGTACAGCAGCAACAGATCAAACAATTACAACAAGGGCTAAAACAAGCTCACAGGTAATACCAGTTCAATCCTGTTTCTTCCTGTGCCGCCAAAAATATCCCGGTCCCCTAAGTAACTATATCGTATGCCAAAGGTAATGGATTGCTCATTAAACCATTTGGTATCAAAAAATACTTCGGCACCTGTAGAGCGAAAATCGCCTTTAAACTGGCTGCCATTGGTATAAAAATCGGTAGCGTGGGTATCATCATAAAATAAGTTTCCCCTGATGCGCAAAAAGTAAATGGTGTTGGCTATGCCTGCGTCCGGGTAAGCGATGGGAAAATGATAATTTATCCCGGCCTTATTCATGTCATACAGATTTTCGGCCGTATAACCCCTTGAAAAAGGAAAATCATTTGAAAAGGATATTTCATTTCCTTTATTTTTTTGCTGATGCGCTAAATTGATAACCAGGTTATGATTGACAAACAAACCGGGGAAATAAAATGTACCGGTT
>DASWOZ010000238.1:0-4742 GCA_036398535.1 Mucilaginibacter sp.
AATTCTAATATTAAGCAATTAATAATGTGATGGATGCTCATATATCCATATAACATTTTATAGTTGGTATAAATACAATGCTATGTATTAGTTTTTACGCCTAAAAATAGGGCTATCTCCAAATAAGGTCTACTTTTTCAACCATATTTAATCAAATACCGACTTATTTCTTAATATTATATTAATATGTGGATAAATTTCTAACAAATTTAATATGATGTTAATATTACGCACTGACGAAAGCGTTACTTTTGTAACCTAATTAATACAATAGCTCACTTTAGAAAAAAACAGTATGAGGAATTATTTACTTTTATTTTTACTGCTAACCGGGCTTACATTTTTCACAGGTAAAAATGTAAATGCACAAGGTGTAACCACGGCAAGCGTAAATGGTATCGTTACAGATGCTAAAGGCACAGTACCGGGTGCAACCGTTACCATTACCCACCTACCTACAGGAACCGTATATTCAACTGTAACACGTGCGGATGGTCGTTTTAATTTACCCAATTTAAGGGTAGGTGGCCCGTACACCTTTAAAATAACCTATGTAGGTTATAAAAACTTTACACAGGACAATATTACCTTATCAATTGGTCAGGATCAAAAGATCGATGCTAAATTGGAAGATAATAACACCAACCTGCAAGAGGTATTGGTAAGCGGTAAACCGGGCAAAGTGATCAATTCGCAACGTACAGGTGCCAGCGAAACAATCACCCGTGCTCAGATTGATATTTTACCTACTGTTAGCCGCTCACTAAGTGACATTACAAAATTAACTCCATCGGCCAATAGTACAACTACAGGTGGTAATAGCTTTGGTGGCCGAAGCAACCTTTTTAATAATGTGACTGTTGACGGTGCTTTGTTTAACAATTCCTTCGGGTTGTCAAATACATTAGGTGGTCAAACAAGTTCACAACCTATTTCATTAGATGCGATAGACCAGGTACAGGTTGACATTGCTCCTTATGACGTTCGTCAGGGTAACTTTACAGGTGCAGGTATCAATACGGTAGTAAAATCAGGTACTAACACTTTTAAAGGTACTGTTTATGATTATATACGTGGTACAAGCCTGCAGGGTTATGATGTAGGCCCAACCACATTAGCAAAAACGCCTTTTTCTTACCGTCAAACAGGATTTAGTTTAGGTGGGCCGATCATTAAAAATAAATTATTTTTCTTTGCCTCTGGCGAGCAGGAACGTATCAGCCAACCGGCCACTACTTATGTAGCTACGGGATCAGGAGGCAGCGGCGCTATTTCTCAGGTTGATGTCACTACACTTAACGCGATAGCCAATACGCTTAAAACCAAATATGGTTATGATCCGGGACCTTATCAAGGATACAGTTATAAAACATCCAGTGATAAAGCAACCGTAAAAATTGACTGGAACATTGATAAGAACAATACTTTAAGTGCTAAATATTTTTACCTGAAATCTTATGCAGATCAGCCTGCAAGTAACTCAGGTATTGTAAATAATGGTGTAGGTTTTGGTACTACACGTGCCCCAGGCCCTGCAACTTTGCCTTTTTATGGTTCAGGTTACAGGATCAACAATAACTTTAATATTGGTATTATCGAGTTAGATACCCGTATAAGCAGCACCGTTTCAAACAGACTAACAGCCGGATACTCCGCTTTGCGCGATTACCGTGCTTCATTAGGTAGCGGTACAATTCCATTAGTTGATATTGGCAACGGTACAAGTTCTGTTACAGGTGTTGTTACCGGTGCAGCCAGTGCAACTGCGACCAGCTTTGGATATGAATTGTATACAGCAGGCAACCTTTTGTCTACCAATATTGGTCAGTTTTCTGATGACTTAACCATTTATGCAGGTAAACATGAAATTACTTTAGGTACCAGCGATCAGATACAAAGCTATACCAATGGTTTCGCTCCTGATTATAATGGTTTATATACCTATAACTCAGCGTCTGATTTTATAAATGGTCTTCCTGCTGCTGCTTATACTGTTCGTAATTCAGCTTTGCCTGATGGTTCATTTCCGTACGCAAAAATTAAAGCAGGTATATATAGTTTATATGCACAGGATAAATTCCATGTTACCGACAATTTCAGGCTAACTTACGGCGTTAGGGCTGATTATGATGCTTTCCCAACTTCATTAGCACAAAATCCGAATGCAGCCGCATTGACGTTTCAGCAAGGCATACATGTAGACCCCTCACAACTGCCTAAAAACAGAGTTCAGGTTTCTCCGCGTATAGGTTTTAACTGGGATGTAAATGGCGATCAAACTACACAAATTCGTGGTGGTAGCGGATTATTTGCAGGTAGTGTGCCTTTTGTATGGATATCAAACCAGGCATCAAATAATGGTTTATTATTTGGATCATATACCATTGTAAAAGGTGCGGCAGGCAATACGCCAGCCCAAAACGCACAGCTAATATTCAATCCAAATGTAAATGCTAACCGCCCGGTCGGTGGTGCCGCTGCAAACACTTCTTATGAATTGGATGTTGCTGATCCAAATTTAAAATATCCAAAAATATGGAGGACCAATCTTGCAATTGATCAAAGATTACCAGGTGGCGTAATAGCAACTGTTGAAGGTGCTTACACTAAAGATATACATGCAATTTATCATGAAAATTTAGTTCTTTCTGATGGTTTTACAACTTTACCGGGCGTAGAAGGGCAAATACGTTATAATTCAAAAAACATAACCCCAGCCGCATCTGCAGCTACTGTTGCAAATCCTTCAATTACAGGTTTGTATTACATGACCAATACTAACCAGGGTTATTCTTACTTTATTACTGGTCAGTTACAAAAAAGCTTTAGCAATGGTTTGTACTTTAATGCAGCTTATACTCACAGCGGGTCTCAGGATGTAAATGATGGTGGTTCAACCGCATCTACTATCTGGAGCTCTCGCCCCGTGGCAGGTAATCCAAATGCAGCTAACTTGTCTAACAGTTCATTTATCCAGCCTAACCGTATCATCGCAACTGCTGCCTATAAAAAGGATTTTTGGAAAAACACTACAAGTACTATTGGTTTAGAATTTGAAGCCGCTAATAGTGGTGCCGTATCCTATATTACCAGTGGTGATCCAAACAATGATGGCGCGACTAACGACTTAATGTACATCCCTAAAAGCCAAAACGATATTATTTTAGTTGCTGATTATGCAGGTGACCCGCGTTCGGCTACACAAGCATGGAACCAGTTAAACAATTTCATTAACCAGGATTCATACTTGAGCAAACACAGAGGCCAATATGCACAACGTAACGCGGTAATATTACCGTATTTCCAAAGACTGGATTTACACCTTGCACAAGATTTTTATGTGCAAGCAGGTAAAACCAAAAATACAATCCAGGTTTCTGTTGATATTATCAACTTTGGTAATTTACTGGACAAAAACTGGGGATTATATCAAACCTCGTTTAACGGATTTACCAGTGGTACAACTACAGTTCTTACCTATAAAGGACAAGATCCAACTACCGGAAGACCAACCTATTCTTTCCCATATTTGGATAAGAATAATTTGATTCCGGTAACTAAATCATTTATTAATAATACCAGCCAATTATCTCGTTATCAGGCGCAAATTGGTATAAGATATACATTTAACTAATAAATACTTTAAACCATAAAAAGAAGGGCCGTATAATTATACGGCCCTTCTTTTTTAAAGATTTTTTTAATTAGTTATAAATAAATTCGCCAAATTCTGATTGGATGGTAACTTGTTTTTGACCGGCCATTTCTACATGGCCAATAACTTGAGCAGACACGCCAAAGCTTTCAGATATTTTGATCAGATCGGTTGCAATTTCCTGCGGAACGTATAATTCCATCCGATGCCCCATATTAAACACCTTGTACATTTCTTGCCAATTGGTTTTTGACTCGTTTTGTATAAGTTTAAATAAAGGAGGAACAGGGAATAGGTTGTTTTTAATAATATGTAACTGATCAATAAAATGTAAAACTTTGGTCTGAGCACCGCCACTACAATGCACCATGCCATGTATTTGGTTACGGTATTGGTCAAGCATTACTTTTATAATAGGCGCATAGGTACGTGTAGCCGATAATACCAGTTTACCGGCATTAACGGATTTTCCATCGCCAATATCAACCTGGTCTGTAAGGCTTTTAGAGCCTGAAAAAATAAGATCATATGGAATGGCAGCATCATAGCTTTCGGGATATTTATCAGCAATTGTTTTATTAAAAACATCATGCCTGGCGGATGTTAATCCGTTAGACCCCATACCGCCGTTATATTCCGTTTCATAACTAGCTTGCCCGTATGATGCCAGGCCAACAATAACATCGCCCGGTTTAATACGGTCATTTGAGATAACATCACTGCGTTTCATGCGGCAGGTTACAGTTGAATCAACAATAATAGTGCGCACAAGGTCGCCTACATCTGCCGTTTCGCCACCAGTTGAATAAATACCAATACCAGCATTTCTAAGCTCATTTAAAATTTCTTCAGTTCCATTGATAATAGCTGCAATTACTTCCCCCGGTATCAGATTTTTGTTTCGTCCGATGGTTGATGAAAGGAGTATATTATCTGTAGCTCCAACACAAAGCAGGTCATCCAGGTTCATAATAATAGCATCCTGCGCTATTCCGCGCCAAACAGATAAGTCACCGGTTTCTTTCCAGTACGTATAAGCTAACGATGATTTGGTGCCTGCGCCATCAGCATGCATAATATTGCAATA
>DASWOZ010000239.1:0-1896 GCA_036398535.1 Mucilaginibacter sp.
GGCGCGGTATATTTCCTTTTTTTAGATAGCTTAAGGTTGGGTAGTTTTGAATATTATTTTTTCAGCAAGGGGCTGGGAGCACAGTCGATATTAGTGATATGGATACATGGGACACTGGAAATATCCTCATTCATTATCACAGGAGCTGCCGGGCTGGTTTTGGGCAACAGCTTATTATTCCCTAAAACATATTCGCGCATGGTATCTGTAAAACGGGGCGCAAAAGACGGCATGAAAATGACCATTGGCATTATCCCTATTTTACTGGTAGCAGCATTTTTTGAAAGCTTTGTTACGCGGCATACCGAAATGCCTGCATGGCTTAGTATAAGCATCCTCAGCGGTTCGCTGCTGTTCATTATCTGGTACGTTATAATTTATCCAAACCTTTTACATAAAAACTTTAAACCCAATGCCAACGAAGATTGAGCTGCTAAAGATTCGCGATTTTGGCGAGATTGTTTCTGATACTTTCCTTTTCATAAAGGAAAACTTTAAACCGCTTATAAAGTGCTTTTACATATTCTGCGGGTTTTTCATTCTGGCTAATATTTCGTTTACCATAATTGAGCAATTGAAATTACAGTCCGTTTTAAATGGCGATTTAACAACAGTACGCACTTCGAACATTTTTCAAAACTCTATTGAAAAATTTTATGCACTTGGAGTATTATATGTTTTGGCAATGATTATTGCTGTTTTAAATGTTGCAGCTATACATACTACCATACTTTGCTTTATGGCTGTGTATAAAGAGAAGGGAAATGTGGCGCCTGAGCCAAGTGAACTATGGGGGTACTTCAAATATTTTTTCTTCAGGATACTGGGCAGTGGTTTTTTGCTTTCAGTTATGTTAGGTTTAGGATTAGTATTTTGCCTTGTACCCGGTATATGGCTATCGCCAATTTTAGGTATTATTATGCCTATAATGGTGTTTGAAAATACCTCATTTGGCTATGCTTTTAATAAGAGTTTCAGGCTTATCCGCAATAACTGGTGGCTTACCTTCGGTTCTATAATAATTATCTTTATTGTACTTTATGTAATTTCAGTAGTCTTAATTGCACCTGTAACGCTAATTAACCTTTCAAATTTAGTAATACACCGGGATGGGTTTAAAAACATGGCTACAACCAATATTATCACAGCCATATTAACAGGGTTTCTACAAATAATGTATGTATTTCCCATTATAACAGCAAGCCTGTGTTATTTTAATATGAGTGAACAATCGGAAGGTACCGGCTTGCTTGGTCGTATAAGTCAGTTAGGTACAAGTGAACCAAGTGATAATTTACCTGCCGAAGAATATTAATAAGATGCTGCGTTACCTGTTCATTGTACTGCTATTTTTTATAACCCTGCACGGGTTTAGCCAACCGCATCATGATACGGTTAAAACCAGTGTGTTTAAGCTTGTTTCAAAAACAGACAGCTCCAAAGTTAATGTTCGTAGTTTTAAAAAGAGCACCCTCGATATTTATCGCAAACTGCCCGAATTTAAGTATAATGATGAGGTAGAAACGCCCTCGTGGTGGACAAGGTTCTGGCGGTGGTTTTGGGGATTGTTCAATTTCTCAAAATTAAAACCATCTGCAGGCGCATTCCGGATATTTTTGCAATGCGTTAAATACCTGTTTATTGCGCTTGGCTTAGCGGCGCTGGTGTTTATGATATTAAAAATGGCAGGTGTGGACATGTCATATATGTTCAGGCGGAAATCAACTGCCGCCGGCCTGGCCTATAACGAGCTGCTGGAAGATATACACGGGGTAAACTTTGATGAGGAAATAGAAAAAGCAGTATCGCAGCATAACTACCGGCTGGCGGTAAGGCTGTTGTATTTAAAAAGCTTAAAACAACTAAGTGATGCCGGCCTTATTAACTGGCAGCCCG
>DASWOZ010000240.1:0-2690 GCA_036398535.1 Mucilaginibacter sp.
CCTCATTAAATCAAAAAGACAAGACTCTACCGACATTCTATCAAATAAGATCACTGGAATCTCGTTGGAGACGATCAAGACAACTGGATCAACTCGCATACGAACGTTGGCTTCTCCCAAGCGAGCTACACTAGTACAAAAATATCGACAGCCTGCAAACCATCCCGTCCTTTAAACGCACGATGGACCTGGTAACTTTACTTTTGGCCGGTTATAAAAATTACGGCCCCTTTGAGGTAGGCCCGGTTAATACTTTTTACAGCTTTAACCCGGTAGAAGGTTTTCGCCCGCGTATCGGCGGCCGTACTACCCCAACATTCAGCAAGCGCTATTACCTGGAAACTTACGCTGCTTATGGTACTAAAGACCAGAAATTTAAATACTTTTTAAGCAGCACTTACTCCATCAATAATAAATCAATCTATTCTTTCCCGCAAAATTACGTCAGGGCAAGCTATCAGCACGACACCAAAATACCGGGGCAGGAACTGCAGTTTGTGCAGGAGGATAACTTTTTGCTTTCCTTTAAGCGCGGCGAGAACGATATGTGGCTGTACAACGATATTTTCCGTTTAGATTATGTGCATGAGTATTTAAACCATTTCTCTTATAAAGTAGGATTTAAAAAATGGGGGCAAACTTCGGCAGGCTCATTATACTTTTTAAACGGGTACGGCCACGTACCGGCAAATACTGCCGATATTAACAGCGATATCAGCAATGTAAACAGGCTAAGCACTACCGAACTCGATTTAGAGCTGCGCTATGCGCCGCACGAACGTTTTTACCAGGGCAAGCTTTACCGCATCCCTATTATAGATAGGTACCCTATCTTTACCCTGCGTTACAACCAGGCTTTCGATGGCCTGTTAGGCGGGCAGTTTAAGTATTCGAGCTTTACAGGCAATATCAATAAACGTTTCTATGTGTCGCAGCTGGGTTATACCGATGTTACTGTAGAGGGCGGCTATATTTTGGGCACAGTGCCTTTCCCCCTGCTGGATATTCACCACGCCAACCAAACTTATGCCCTGCAGCTGGAATCATACAACCTGATGAACTTCCTGGAGTTTGTGAGCGACCACTATGCCAGCGTTAACATCGACCATTGTTTTAATGGCTTTATCTTTAACAAAGTACCCTTGTTAAAAAAACTGAAACTACGTGAAATTGTAGATGTTAAAGCCCTTTGGGGAGGGGTAAGAAATGAGAATAACCCTAATAACAACCCGGCATTGCTGCAATACCCTGTTAACAGCGAGGGCGTAGCCACTACCCGCGCTTTAAGCAATGGCCCGTATGTAGAGGGCAGCGTTGGCGTGGGTAATATATTTAAGCTGCTACGGTTAGATATGGTTAGGCGCTTTACCTACCTGAACGACCCGGATGCACCCAAATGGGGTTTAAGAGCATTAGTAAAATTTGATTTTTAATACTAACTTGGTAAACTAAGTTGACTAACGCCCGTATAAGGTTATTAGCTTTTACAACATCAACAGGCTATCGTAAAAACCTATAGCCTCAAATAACATTAAGTATGGAAGGTACAGACAGAATTGCTGCAAAGCTTGTATATATTTTAAAGCGCCTCACAGACGAATGGATCAATAAGCAGCTTTGCTGCGGCGATCAGCCCTGCTTTAATTATTCGCACCTGCCCCTGTTTATGAGCATAGGCACCCAGGGCATATCCAATAGCGCCCTGGCCGAACGGTTAAATGTTACCAAACAGGCCACCAGTAAAATAATTAAAGAGCTGGAGGCCATCAATATGGTTAAAAGCGAAAAAAGCGCAACAGACGCCCGCTCTATGGTACTGCATTTAACACCGGGGGGCGAGGCTTTTTATAATCATATTAAATCGCAAATCCTGGCGCTCGAAGAGCAGTACAAAAAATTAGTAGGCGCCAAAAATTATGAAATTGCGATTGACGTAATGCTGAAACTCATCAGCTTTCATGAAACACAAAACTGGAATTGCTGATTAATTCTGTTTTTCAATCATTTCTTTTAAATAATATTTCTTTATACATTTGCCGGCGCACGCTCCTGTTTGTGCCGGCATTTTCATATCATATAATACCCAACTCCCCTCCCGGTATTGTATTTATATTTCGCCAGCCCTGGCTATTTAAAATATAAAATAATGACAAATTAATATAGCCAGATATAACAACATAGTAAACTTACGTGTTTATACAAAATTGAAATTATTACTGAATTATTTTTCTGATACGCTGCTTATCTTAGCAGTATCAACCATATATATAATAAACATTTAATCTATCATAAAATGCCGGGGATGGCATTTTAAACATAAAATATTTCCGTTATGCAGCCCTGTACTGTTGAATTATTAAAAAGTTTTGAGCCCCTTTTTGGTGTACCCGACGATCAATTGCAATGGTTATTAGACGTTGGCGAATGCCATGAGTATACCGTAGGCGAAAATATTTATGAAATTGGAGATACCTTCTCTGCTACCAATTTTCTGTTGTACGGAAAATTCAATGTGTACATACAGCAAGGCAAGCAAGTTAACGAAATTGGCATCTCCGAACCAGGTACTATCAGCGGTTACCTGCCCTACTCGCGCGGAAAAACATCAATAGTACGTGTTACCTGTGTACAGGATGCCATCGTGCTGTCGGTATCTATCGAAGATATACAAAAGGCTACCAAGCTATACT
>DASWOZ010000241.1:0-7046 GCA_036398535.1 Mucilaginibacter sp.
CCAACAATTTCTCTGTAAACTCGCCGCTCAGTTTTAAAGCTTTGCCGTAGTTAATACGTTTGTTCAAGATCTCTTCCCAACGGTTTACCTGTAAAATGGTAATGTTGTTATCTTTTTTGTAGTTGCCAATCTTCTCGGCAATCTGCATACGTTCTGCTATCTTTTGGATAAGCAAATCGTCAATTTTATCAATGTTATTACGTAGCTCGCTTAATTTATCATTAACCTCGGCATTGCGGGTTTCCGGTTTGCGTAAAGTTAAACGGTCAATTAGTTCAACCAGCGCAGAAGGAGTAACCTGTTGTTTGGCATCGGTCCATGCTACGCTTGGGTCGATGTGTGATTCGATCATTAAACCCTGCATATCCAGATCCAATGCTTTTTGTGAGATATAACCGATCAGATCGCGGTTACCTGAAATATGGCTGGGATCATTGATCAATGGTAAATGCGGTGCTAAAGTTTTAAGGTGGATGGCAATATCCCACATTGGCTCGTTACGGAAAGCTGATTTCTCGTAAGATGAAAAGCCACGGTGAATAGCCGCAATTTTAGTGATACCTGCATTATTGATACGCTCTAATGCGCCTATCCATAATGAAATATCAGGATTCACCGGGTTTTTAACCATTACCGGTACATCAACTCCTTTTAAAGCGTCAGCAATTTCCTGTACAGTAAAAGGGTTTGCGGTTGAACGTGCGCCAACCCATAAAATATCAACCCCTGCTTTTAAAGCTTCTTCAACATGCTTGGCAGTGGCTACTTCAACCGCGGTTGGTAAGCCTGTTTCTGCTTTAGCGCGTTTTAACCATTCTAAACCAATGCTGCCAATACCTTCAAACTCTCCGGGGCGGGTGCGTGGTTTCCAGATGCCTGCGCGTAAAGCGGTTACACGGCCTGTATTAGCCAATAAATGCGCGGTTGCTACTAACTGATCCTCTGTTTCAGCACTGCACGGGCCGGCAATTAAAAGAGGTTCTTTACCTGTTTTTATCCAGGACTCTAAGGGTTGTATGTTTAAATCAAGTTTCATCGTATTTGTTATTAGTCCGGAAGTGAGGAAAGGCCCAGATCCGTAAGTTTTTAATTTTTATTTTATTGTTAAGTTTTATCGTTTATTTTTTCGTTTTTTCGGACTTCCCGGCTTCCGGACTTTCCGACTGTGTTTCTAATTTTTTAATAGTTATGTATTTACGGGTAGGTGTGGCAGATGCTATATTTAATGATTTTTCTGGGTTGAGGTCGTCCTCATGGCGCATATATTCGCCCAGGATGTTAAAATTATGGGTGTATTTTAATATTTGTTTTACAGCACTATCATACTGTTTTGTTTCTTCCCATTCCACGTCCACATAAAAGTTATATTCATTACGTTTACCCAAAACAGGCATGGATTGTATTTTGCTCATGTTAACGCTTTGGTTAGCCAAAATATTAAGCACCTTGGCTAATGAGCCTACCTGGTTACTTACCTGGAAACAAAGCGAAGCTTTGTTAGCCGGGCCCTTCACCGCATTTTCGTGGTTGGTGAGGATCAGGAAACGGGTAAAATTCTTCTTATTTGATTCAATTCTGCGCTCCAACACATCCAGCCCGTAAAGTTTGGCGGCTAAAGTATTGGCAATAGCAACGGTATCTGTCAGCTGTTCATCACGGATACGTTTGGCACAAGCTGCGGTATCGCTGCTTTCAACAATTTTTAAATGCGGATATTCATCAAAAAAGTCAATACACTGGCGTATGGCAATAGGATGGGAGGTTACATACTTTACATCCTCAAAAGCTACCCCCGGTAATGCCATTAAATGCAATTGGATAGGCAGGTAAACTTCGCCCACTACCGGGAAGTTATAATTAAGCAACAGGCTATAGTTAGGTAAAATGCTGCCTGCAATGCTGTTTTCAATTGCCATTACTACATAATCAGCCTCACCGCGCTCTAATGCCTGGAATGTTTGCTTAAAAGAGCCGCACTCAATAGTCTGGATGTTCTCTCCAAAATATTTAAAGGCCGCCTCCTCGTGAAACGAAGCGCGGATGCCCTGTATGGCTACTTTTGGTTTGTCTTTTTTCATAAATTGCTGTTAAAGCAAAAAGTCCCGGTTTTAGGCCGGGACTTTTCAGTTTTTCTTATATGGTTGTTAGTGCATATTAGTCCCGGCTCTTACTGTTAAAGTAAAAGTAGTAACCATAATAAAATACACCTGTTAACTTCATTGCTTTGTTTTGTGCGGTAAATGTAGCAGTTAAAATTGACTTGTCAATAAAAAATTTTATTTTTTGTGAAATGCAATAACTTCTACAGTTTTACCAACCATTTCTTCAGTACGAAGTAGTGTAATGCTTTGATCCGTAGGGGTAATTATTTCACGCAACATGATAAATAAAGTTAAATATAAATCTTCAAATTTACAAACTAACTACAAGCCAGCGTAGTAACCCAAACTCTCAAAAAGCTCTTCTTGAGTGCAAACATTGTCAATCACACATTGGCCTATTGCCGATAATAAAGTGCAGTTGATTTTACCGTTCTGATTCTTTTTATCTTTTAGCATAATGGCGTATAATGCATCATTATAGCTTTCTTCTAACTGGTAACGCGGGTATAGGTTGTTAAGCACTACGGTAATTTCCGCCAGGTCAGCAGTGCTAAGGCCAGTTCTTTTATGTGAAATATAGGCTTCGCATATCATGCCTATGGCTATGGCTTCGCCATGTGATAAATGTTCATCATCATTAACTAATGAATAGGTTTCAATAGCATGGCCTATAGTATGGCCAAAGTTTAATGATTTGCGGACACCTTTTTCATGCGGATCTTCAATAACCACTTTGTTTTTAATGGCAACCGAAGTATAGATCAAATCAGCAGTCGGGTTTGTTAAATCGCTATTTTTTAATTGTTCCCAATAAGCCGCGTCGGATATCAGACCATGTTTCAGCATTTCGGCCAAACCGGAAAGTACCTGGCGTGCAGGGAGCGTTTTAATAAAGTTATATTCAATAAATACCGCTTTTGGCTGCGTGAAGGTGCCTATAATGTTTTTTATACTGTCTATATCTATACCGGTTTTACCCCCGACAGAGGCATCAACCTGCGACAATAAGGTAGTAGGTACATGTACAAAGTCAATTCCTCTTTTAAATGTGGAGGCAGCAAAGCCCCCCAGATCACTGATAACACCACCACCTAAGTTGATCAATAAGCTTTGACGATCAGCCCCAAAATCTATCAGCATTTTCCAAACGCCAATACAAAAATCAATATCTTTGCTTTCTTCGCCTGCGTTTATTTCAATAATATCAAAGTTATCTGCCGAACCTAATTTTTCCCGCAATAATGGCAAGCAGTACTTGGCCGTGTTTTCATCCGTTAAAACAAAAAACCTGGAGTAATTACCTTTTTCAACAAAATTTACCAATTCGGTTAAGCTATTGTCAAAATATATTGGGTAACTATTGCTGTAAAGTGTATCCATAGTATCGATAGGGTAAGTATCGTTGTCAACCGTATTCATATCCATAAAAATTAAATAACCTTTATTGTATTACCTCTAAATTCAACCACATCGCCTTTTTTTACTTTTAAGCGTTTGCGGTAGTCAATGGTGTCATTATATTTTACTTCACCCTCTGTTACAACAATTTGTGCTTCGCCGCCGGTTTGCACCAGGTTGCAGGCCTTTAATAATTGTATCAGCGGTATATAATCGCCCGTAACTTTAAATTCAATCATAAGGCGTCAAAATTAAACTATTCGTCGGACAATGAGTTATCTTACTTATCATTTTATAATTTTGTAAGCTATTTGTGGTTATAGATATATATCTAAGTTTATGGTAAAACTACCTTCAACTAAAGATTTCAGCCATAGACCACAAGCTTCTAACTATGCGTAAACAAGAAACAAAACTATCATTTGAAAATACTGAGATTGCCTTCAAACATTGTTCCAATACTGCTTTAAACCGCGCTTATTGGCTGTTCAGGATCATCAATATTAACTTTTTAGTAAAGATAGGCCCAGCCATAACAAATTTTGCTGTTAACATAGGTCTGCCGATTAAAGGATTAATAAAAGCCACCATATTTAAACAATTTTGTGGTGGCGAAACTATACGGGAGTGTGAAAATACTATAAAAAGCCTGGCAGCGGGTGGTGTGGGTACTATATTGGATTACTCGATAGAAGGTGAAGACGATGAGCAGGTATTTGATAATACTTGTGAAGAAATTATCCGCACTATCAGGCGTGCAGCAAAAGACAGAAACATACCTATTACTGTATTTAAAGTTACTGGTGTTGGCCGTTTTTCACTATTAGAGAAACTGGACGCAGGCATTGTTCTCACTAATATTGAACAGGCAGAATGGCAAAAAATACAGGATAGAGTAGCTGCCATTTGTCAAAAAGCCTATGATACCGGAGTGCCTGTAATGATTGATGCCGAAGAAACCTGGATACAAAATACCATTGATAACCTGGCTTTAAATATGATGCGCCGTTTTAATCGGGAGAAAGCCATTATTTATAATACTTACCAGTTTTACCGGCATGATAAATTAGCCGGTTTAAAGGTAGATCATCAAACTACTGTTAAGGAAGGTTTTATTTTAGGTGCGAAAATGGTACGCGGCGCTTATATGGAAAAAGAGCGTAAACGTGCCGCAGAAAAAGGTTACCCATCGCCCATACAACCGGACAAACAGGCAGCAGATAAAGATTATAATGCTGCTTTGGATTATTGCACAGATCATATTGATCAAATAGCTTTTGTAGCCGGTACACATAATGAAGATAGTTGTCGTTTACTAACAGAGCTGTTGGTTAAAAAGGAAATAGATCCTAAAAACCCGCATGTGTATTTTTCGCAATTGTTGGGTATGAGTGATAATTTAAGCTTCAACCTTGCCGATGCGCAATATAATGTAGCCAAATACGTGCCTTATGGACCTGTAAAGGCGGTACTGCCTTATTTGTTTAGGCGGGCGCAGGAAAATACAGCCATTGCAGGGCAAATGAGTCGCGAGTTGAGCCTGATCAATAAAGAGAAAAAGAGAAGAAAATTGTAGTCAAATAATTTCTTCTCTTTTAAAAAACTTTTGAATAGTATCCGGTGCGGTCATCAAATACGTTTGTATCCCCAGTTTATTTGCCGTTTCAATATGCTGAGGGCTATCATCAATAAATAGTGTTTCTGTCGGGTTAAGTTTGTTTTCATGCAACACCTGCTCAAATATTTCCCGTTCGGGTTTGCGTTTACCGGTTAAGTGTGAATAATAGGTTTTTTCAAAAAATTGCTCATTATCATCCAGATCAAATTTCTTTTTCAGATAATCGTGTACATAATCGTAATGTATAGCGTTAATGTTGCTTAGTAAGAAAGTGCGGTATTTTTCTTTTACTTTCAATAATAACTCATGGTTACCTTCAGGAATATCCAAAAATATACTATTCCAGGCTGTATTAATTTGGTCGTCTGTTAGTTCGGGTTTATTTGTAAGTTCACGTATGCGGTTGCGGAAATCGGCATTACTTATCTCGCCTCGCTCCAGTAAGTTAAAAACCGGGTCTTGCTGGCGGTGACCGTAAAATTCTTTAACATTATTTACACCCAATTTCTCCCATGCAGCCTGTACTTTGCTAAAGTCTATATTGAATATTACGTTACCGTAATCGAATATGATGTTTTTAATCCCTTTCATAAAATAGTATATACAACAAAGATGTAGAATTGCGGTTAGATTTATAAATATGAAATGATTTTTTGAATTCCGCCCTTAAATCCCCATATTTGCAGCCGGAAAAAATCAATGATTTATCCGCGCCTATAGCTCAGTTGGTTAGAGTAGAAGACTCATAATCTTTTGGTCCCTGGTTCGAGCCCAGGTGGGCGCACTTCTAAAAAAGGCCGTTTCTCGCAAGAAAAACGGCTTTTTTAGCTTCTAAACGCAGTATTTTGACCTATCTGCAGCAGGGCATCGGCGACCGCCGATGATCAGATTTACAGGTTTTTTTGTTGAACTGTACACGGGTTGTGTTACAAATGTGTTACAGCCCGTGTAACACAAATTGTAAATCGATGGCAACAATTAGCGCCAAAGTATTTGAGCACCATCAAAAAATGGATGGTACATTTAATGTTAAGATTTGCCTTTATCACAAAGGCAACCGCAGGTACTTAGATACCTCCCATTTTGTGAGTAAAAGACAATTGGACGGCGATCTTAATATTAAAGACAGAGTTCTTAAAAGAGTCGTTGAAGACTCACTTGACAAGTACCGGGAATCGATCAGCTTGTTAGGCAGTAAAATTGATTTTTTTTCTTGTGAGTCATTGTTGCAGTATTTAGATGACACAGAGATCGATTTTATTAAATTCTGTGCCGAGTATATCGATCAGCTCAGAAAGGAAAACCGGGGCGGTACTGCGAATACCCACAGGGTAGTCCGCAACAGCCTGATCGACTATTTCGGAAGACAATCGGTTTCCATCAATGAGATTCATTCCAACATGCTTTATTCCTACGAGCGGTACTTGCGGTCTGAACGAAAAATCACCCGCATTAACCAGCTCGGCAAGGAAGTGACAACAGTTGAGCATGGTTTGTCCGACAGCGGCCTTCATAATCACATGCGCGACCTGCGGACCCTGTTTAATGCAGCTTGCCGCTTTTATAACAATGAAGACCTTGGGCTTTATAAGATAAAGCACTATCCCTTTAAGAAGTATAAAATAGGTTCTGCGCCTTTAACCAAAAAACGTAATATTACTATAGAGCAGGTTAAATTAATAAGGAATTGCCAGGTTAAAGCCGGCAGCCGGGCCGAATTGGCAAGGGAACTATTTATGCTCTCTTTTTATCTATGTGGTATGAATGCAGTCGATTTTTATTATTTGCGCGAAAAAGATATTAAACGCGACCGGATAGATTATAACCGCGCGAAAACCAAAGGCCGAAGAAAAGACAGGGCATTTATCAGCATAAAACTGATTGATGAGGCAAAACCAATTTTAACAAAGTATTTAGGAACACTTTCC
>DASWOZ010000242.1:0-10498 GCA_036398535.1 Mucilaginibacter sp.
TTATTATAATCCTGTGAAGCAGCTTTAATTCTGACACCGTCAACCGTATGGCTCTGGTATTTGATAGTACGGCTATCTACTGATATTTCATAAGACATTGCCGTTGCGGTTTGACTGCGTTTTTGCAATTCCTCAAAATCACGCAATTTGGGTACCGGGCGCTGCATGTATTTCCACCACGGAAATTCGCCATCAGACACCCACGGCCATTTTTGAATGTAAACACTGTTATTACCCAGCTTATTTACACTTTTCTGCAGGTTATCCCGCAGGGTATCGACTGCCGAAAATACGGCTATGATAGTAAATATACCTATGGTTACGCCCAATAATGACAATAAGGTACGCAGCTTATTTTGCCTCAAAGCATCATATGCAAACAAAAAGCTTTCCCTAAATAGTTTGAAAAATATCATATCGTATTTTAGTTAGACGCCGATACTGCTTATTGGTTACAAGGTGCGAAATTTAATTAATTATAATTATGCAAACACAAACGGCAAGTCATCTGTTAACATATTGCTAAAAAATTGCGTACATTTGCGCCCTGAAATTCATTTACAAGCATGAAATTATCTCAATTTAAATTCAATCTACCCGAATCACTTATCGCACATTCCCCCTCTGACATTCGTGATGAATCGCGATTAATGGTTTTACACCGCGATTCGGGCAAAATTGAACATAAAGTATTTAAAGATATATTGGATTATTTTGATGATAAGGATGTAATGATCCTTAATAACACCAAAGTTTTCCCGGCCCGTATGTATGGTAATAAGGAAAAAACCGGTGCTACCATTGAAGTATTTTTATTAAGAGAGTTAAATAAAGAGCTTCGTTTATGGGATGTATTGGTTGATCCGGCTCGTAAAATACGTGTGGGTAATAAATTATATTTTGGCGATGATGACCTGCTAATTGCCGAAGTTGTAGATAACACTACATCGCGCGGCCGTACTATCCGCTTTTTGTTTGATGGTACAGACGAGGAGTTTCGCCGTAATGTAGAGATATTGGGCGAAACCCCATTACCAAAATATATTAAACGCAAAGCCACTGCCGAAGATAAAGAACGTTATCAAACCATTTTTGCTAAACACGAAGGTGCCGTTGCCGCCCCTACTGCCGGCCTGCACTTTAGCCGCGAGCTGATGAAACGCCTTGAGTTAAAAGGGGTAGAGTTTGCCGAAGTTACACTGCATGTAGGTTTAGGTACGTTCCGCCCGGTTGAGGTAGAAGACCTGACCAAACATAAAATGGATTCAGAGCAATTTATTATAGAGCAAAAACAAGCGGATATAGTAAACAGAGGCATTGAACGCAAAAAACGTATCTGCGCTGTAGGTACAACTTCTATGCGTGCTATTGAATCGGCCGTATCTGCCGGTAAAACATTAAAAGCCGCTAACGACTGGACCAGTAAATTTATATTCCCACCTTATGATTTTAGCATAGCTAATTCAATGATTACCAACTTCCATACACCAGAATCGACCTTATTGATGATGGTATCTGCGTTTGGTGGTTATGAGCAAGTAATGCACGCTTATGAGGTAGCTATTAAAGAAAAATATCGCTTTTATAGCTATGGCGATGCCATGCTGATTATATAAATTAGATTTGAGATATTAGATGTGAGATTTGGGACAATCTCAAATCTCACATTATTTAATTAGCTACTCATGAGTGCTTCAGATCTCACTTCTCAAATCTCATCTCTCAAATCTAAGTATTACGCCATCATCGTAGCCGGCGGCTCGGGCAGCAGGATGCAATCTGCCTTGCCAAAGCAATTTTTGTTGTTAGATGGTACTCCTGTTTTAATGCATACGTTGCGGGCTTTTGAGCAAAGCAGCTACCAACCGCAAATCATCCTGGTTCTTCCTGCTGATTTTCACGCCTATTGGCAACAATTATGCATTGATTATAACTTCCATATTCCGCATCAATTAGTAACAGGCGGCGAAACCCGCTTTCATTCGGTTAAAAGCGGGCTTGATTTAATTGAGTCGCACGCGGATGCAGTCATTGCGGTACAGGATGCTGTAAGGCCATTAACCAGTGTACAGATCATTGATAATGCCTATACCCATACTGCCGAAAAGGGTAACGCCATAGTTGCCGTTAAAAGCCGTGATTCTGTACGGCAAGTTAAAAACAACCAGTCAGCCTGTTTACTTCGTGATGAGATCTACCTGGTACAAACCCCACAAACCTTTCAGCTGGCCCAGTTAAAAAAAGCTTATGAGCAACCCTACCACGCCAAATTTACTGATGACGCAAGCGTAGTTGAAGAAACAGGAATTAAAATAAATTTAGTTGAAGGCAGCTACCGCAACATCAAGATCACGTTTCCGGAAGATATTGCTATTGCGGAGTTACTGTTAAAGCAGTAATTAATAACTAACAAAACGCGTCATTGCTGTGACAAGTTGATTAGTTAGCGAGGCGAACTGTAATAAGTTATTTTACCACTATTATTGCCAATAGCACCCCATTCGGCCACTTCAAATTCAATTAAAACAGTTGCACAGGTTTCCATTTCCCTTACTTCCCCGGTCAGGTAATAAAGCAGTTGACTAAAACCCGGGTTGTGGCCAAACAAACCAATAAAATCATGGCTATCAGGCAAGCCGTTAACCACAGTTACCAAAGTTTCTTGTGTGGCATCATAAATACTTTTATCCGTATCAGGCTGTGGTAATGATAAATGCTCGGCAAATATATTGGCAGTGGTTAGCGCACGCAGTGCCGGACTTGATACCAGTAATTGCGGAATTAAATTATGCTCATGTACCCGGCCAGCCATTATTGCCGAATCCTGTAAGCCTTCATATTGTAAGGGCCTTTCAAAATCAACAAACCCTGTTTCGTGAGTAGCCCTGGCATGTCTTACCAATAATAATTTTTTCATGATACACTATTTAAAAAGATACCCTAAACCAAGTGAAAACAGACGATTCCTGATGTTTGTAATACCCGTATTTTTTTGCGGGTCAGATGCTATGTTATTTAAGCCAAATGAATACTGCACATCAAATGTAAGTTTGTTATTAAGTTCAAACCCGGTTAAAAAGTTAAGCCCGGCATCAATTTTTCTAAAATCATTATCGTTACCAAATCGTACATACTCTGTTGACGAGCTACTTGGTGTTAGATAATCAAAATGCCCGTTTTGACCATCGGCAATATAACCGCCCGCGCCTATATAAAATTTGCCAATATCGGTAAACGTAAATTTGCGCAAAACATTTAAAGGCAACTCAATATAGGTTAAATGCGTGGTAGTGCTTAACGCCCCATCATGTAAAACCGACCCTTTATTGGTTACACCCAAACCACTTTGCAGCCAAAAGCCATATTTAACCGGTAATTCAACAACGCCGCTTGCATTAAATGTAGTGATCAGGCTGGTAGACGAAATATCAAATTCATCAATATGTTGTGTTGCTATGCCACCGCTTACCTTGATACCATACAATATCTGTGCCTGAACAAAAAGGCAACACGCCGTTATAAAAAATACAGTAACTACCAGTTTTTTTATCATACAGCTATTGTACAAATTTAAGTAAGCTATTAACTACCGTTTGTGGGTTTATATTATACAAACATGCGTAATCTTTACGGAAACATGGTTTATTACCATAAACCGAACATGGCCTGCATGCTATGCTATCGGCTACTATGTTATCCTCAGATTGCCCGTAGCCTAAAAAACCAGCATAATGATGGGTAGCGCCCCATATAGACACCACAGGTGTACCTTTAAGCGAAGCCAGATGCATGCCTGCCGAATCCATGCTGAGCATTACATCTAACTGATTGATCAGTATTAATTCCTGCGCCATGGTCAGTTTTCTAACTGTGGATATGACATGCTCATACTTATCCTGCCATTGCCTGCAAATTTCTTCATCCATTGGCGTGCCGCCAAAAAGTAATACTTTAACATGATGGGCGCCTAAAAGACTGATCACCTCCTCCATTTTTTCAACCGGAAAGGTTTTGCCTTTATATTGGGCAAAAGGTGTAATCCCTATCCATGATTGAGTTTTTTCGCCAACAACGGCTGTAATCTGATCGGTTAAAGGCCCCGGAGTTTTAGCTAATTGATAATTTAGATCTATTGAAAACCCCAGCTTTCTAAAAACATCCGCATAACGCTCAATAGTGCGTTTTAATGGTTTCAGTACTTTATTGGGGAAACGGGTTAACTGTTTTTTTTCATCCCGTCCTTTATCAATATAAGCATAGGATCTGCCGGATAGGCGGAACATATTACGTAATAACTTGCTTCGTAAATTATCATGCAAATCAGCCACGGCATGGTACACGCCACTTTTATTCAACTGTGCAAACAGCCTGATTATCCCCCTAAAGCCTTTATAATTGGCACTTAGATCTACCGCGAAATAGGTTAAACGGTCAATCCCAGAAAAGAACTCCATAAAACCAGGGCGCGAAACAAATGTGATGGATACGTTTGGATTTTGACTAAGTAAAGCTTTAATTACGGGTACCGTCATCGCCACATCGCCCATAGACGAAAAACGCAGCACCAGTATATGCTTTGAGGCTGCCATTTATTTTTTATTATACAATACCGGGTTAAGCTCGGGGTCATTGTACATTTTCATTTGGCGATAAACCTTCATATATTTATCACCCTTTTCAATATCCTCCAATAACTCGTCAATAGCTAATGAAAGATCGCGCTGTTGCTCTAATAAAACAGCAAGCTTCTTCTTGTTTTTTTCCAATTGCGCTGTTTCAACATTTTCCCGCACAGTTTCTTCGCGCATGTGAAATATCTTTAACATCAGGATAGAAAGGCGGTCAATTGCACCTGCCGGGCTTTCTGTATTAAAGCGCGCAGATGGTTTGGGCTGAATCGCTTTGTACCTATCAAAAAAATAGTCGTCAATTACCTCTACAATATCCGTACGGTCCTGGTTTGATTTATCAATCTGCCGCTTCCACCGCACCGCTTCCACGGGCTCAATAGACGGGCTTCTTATCTCATCTTCCATATGCCATTGCGCGGTATCTATCCAGCACTTGGCATAAAGCAAATTTTCAAGTGAACCTTCTGCAAAAGGATTTACATAAGCCTTAGCAATATCATTGTACTGATGATAATCGTTTACTACCTGTTCAAATATTTGATTGCACTGTTCACTAACCATATTAATAGATAAAATTCAAAGATAGCACATTTGCCGGTAACCTACCGGTTCCTGATGCGCTGTATAATAGAAGTTGACGAATAGCCGTCTACAAAATCAATTGTTTTAACTTCTCCCCCGTTTGCTAATACTTCTTTACCGCCTACAATGTTTTCGATAGCATAATCGGCACCTTTTACCAACACATCCGGCAATAGGGTGGTAATTAATTGATGCGGGGTGTCTTCATCAAAAATTACCACAGCGTCAACAAAAAACAAAGCGGCCAATAGCAGGGCGCGACTGTTCTGATCGTTAACCGGGCGATCTTCTCCCTTTATTCGCTTTACCGAACTATCAGCATTTAACCCGATAATTAGTTTGTCACCCAGCTCGGCGGCTTTGGCCAAATAGGTAATATGGCAAATATGCAACAAGTCAAATACACCGTTGGTAAATACCACTTTTTGGCCTTCGCTCTTCCAGGCCTCAAGTTTAGCTTTAAGCGACGCCAGGTCGCCAATTTTATTTACCAGTATATTTTCTAAGTTATTTCTCATAAATACTATCGTATAGTTAACTCACCAACATGCTTACCCCCTTAAAACAAGTCATCAACCGCTTTACATAAAATATGCCCTATCAAAATATGCATTTCCTGTATCCGCGCTGTTACCGGCGACGGAACCACAATATTTAAATCACATAATTCATTCATTTTACCGCCATCCCTGCCCGATAACCCTAATGTTTTGCAGTTATTATTTTTAGCCGCCATAAAAGCGTTTAACACACCCTGGCTGTTGCCGCTGGTAGATATGCCGATAAACAAATCCCCGGGCCGGGCCAAGGCCTCTACCTGGCGCGAAAACACATGCTCATAACCATAATCATTCGCTATAGATGTAAGCGCGGAAGTATCGGTGGTTAATGCTATTCCCGGCAAGGCTTTCCGGTCTTTTACAAAACGTCCGGTCAGTTCGGCTGCTATGTGCTGCGCATCGGCCGCGCTGCCCCCGTTTCCGGCTACCAGTACTTTATTGCCGCTGCTAATTGTTTTGGTCATCATTTGGCAAGCCGCTTCAATATCAGCGGTGAGCGCATCTATCACTTTTTGTATAAGTTGCTGATGGTCGAATAGTTCTTTACTTACCATTTTTTACCTTGCTTTTTTAAATCAAAAACGTGTTTTATTTCGGGTAAAGTTAATGCATTCAGGCATCGCTCTTTATATAACCCACCTTTCCGGGCAACTAATGTGCCATAGTGCATATCTAAAAACCCTTCAACGCGGTGCGCATCCGGGTTAATAGTTAACCAAACACCTTTATCCAACGCGTATTGGTGCCAACGCCAATCCAGATCCAACCGTAAGGGGTTGGCGTTAATCTCAATGATGACGTTATTGTCGGCACAGGCATCAATAACTTTTTTATAATCGATATTGTATCCCTTACGGCTTAATAGCAACCTGCCCGTTGGGTGGCCAAGTATAGTAGTATGCGGATTTTCAATCGCTTTGATCAATCGTTCGGTAGCTTTCTTTTCATCCATTTTTAAATTAGAATGTATGGAGGCTACAATAAAATCAAATTTCCTCAAAATCTCCTCCGGATAATCCAGCGATCCATCATTTAAAATATCCGACTCAATACCTTTAAATATATGGAAACCGCTTAGCTTTTTATTTAAATGATCAATCTCTTCCTGTTGCTGTAATACACGCTCAATGCTTAAACCTTTGGCATAAAATGCGCTTTTACTATGATCACACATACCTAAATATTCCAGCTTTAATTCGTTTTGGCAATAGGCAGCCATTTGTTCAATAGTGTTTACGCCATCGCTCCAGGTGCTGTGATTGTGCAGGGTGCCCTTCACATCATGATAGCTGATAAGCTTGGGTAATTGATGGTGTATCGCCTTTTTGATAAAAGTATCACCCTCGCGTAGTTCAGGTTTTATAAATTCTAAACCTGCTTTCAGGTAAATCAGTTCTTCACTTTCCGGCTGATCCAGCATTTCAGTTATTCGCTCTAAAACCGCTTTTACATGCTCGTCATTACCAGTCCGTTTAAACCAGATCTTATGAAAGTATCGTTTTTCTACACATATCAGCCTAACTTTTAACCCGTTTTCTGTTTCACCTAATACATCACCGTTTTCTAAGCTGATGTGTTTAACAAATTCCGATTTCAGTACCGTTTGTAAGGTCATATCATTATCGCGCGTACCGATGACAATAACAAGCTCATCAATGATCTCGCAAGCTCTCCTAAACTCTCCCGCAAACTCTATCAATGAATTTTGGAAAACACTTCTCAGTTGTTCTATTAAAGCCTTTGCTTCGGGCTCAACCCGGGCATATAAAAACCTGCCATCACTGGCCATTTTAAACTCAATGGATCTGGCAATGTCTTCCTGCGTTTTTAAACCGAAGCCTTTGGCCTCAATTAAGCGGTTTTCATTACAGGCATAGTATAGTTCACCTACATTTTCAATACCCAATACATGCCAGATAATAGCCACTTTTTTGGCGCCAATGCCTTTAATACCCATCATCTCCACCACGCCTTCCGGGGTGGCCGCAAGTAATTCTTCCAGTTCGGTCATGGTGCCAGTTTGTACCAGCTCAATAATTTTAGCAGCAACACTTTTACCTATACCGCTTATTTTTCCTAACTCTTCAAAAGTTTTATCCGCTACGGTATAAGGCAGCTTATCAATATTGAAAGCGGCATTGGCAATAGATTTTATTTTAAAGGGATTAACCTCATGCAATTCCATCAATTGCGACATTAAGCGGAGTTTACGGGCTATTGGCTTATTTTCCATAATTGGTTAAGCTGTAAAAATACAAAAGCCACCCATAATGGATAGCTTTTGTGTATAATATTGTTAAACTTATTTAATCACCACATCATAAGGCATTCTGGCTTGCGGGGTGCGCATCAACTGGGTTAGCCCTTTTATTTGTTCATAGTATTTAAAGTTTTCGCCCAGTTCTGATTTTAACATATAAGTTTTCATCTGCGCATTTAAACCTAAACCAAATTTATCAAAAATGCTTTTTTGCTCGGGGAAAGATTCCAGCCTGTAACCTTTTAAATTGGCTTTACTGGCGGCGGCATTAATCGCATCGTTAATGTTTCCTAACCGGTCAACCAATCCAATTTTTACGGCTTGCGCACCTGTCCAAACCCTGCCTTGCCCTATCGAGTTGATATAGGCCTGTGTTTTATGCCTGCCGGCAGCTACCGCTTTGGTAAAATCATCATAACCATGATTCACCTGGTTTTGCAATATTAGTTTTTCCTCGGGCGATAATGGGCGGCTCACATCGCCCAGATCAGCATACTTACCGGTTTTAACGCCATCAAAAGTAACGCCCAGCTTATCATTAAACAGTTTTTGCATGTTGGGTAACACGGCAAAAATACCTATGGAACCGGTAATGGTATTAGGCTCGGCAATGATGGAATCTGCCGCGCATGAGATATAGTACCCGCCGGATGCTGCCACATCGCCCATTGAAACAATAATAGGTTTTACCTTTTTGGTCAGCATCACCTCGCGCCATATCACATCTGATGCCAGCGAACTGCCACCCGGTGAGTTTACACGCAAAACCACAGCTTTTACTTTTCTATCCAGCCTTACCTTACGCAAAGCTTTTGAAATATTTTCAGATCCAATGCTGTTGTCATCGCCGCTTCCCCCTGCAATTTCGCCCGAAGCATAAACTACCGCAATACGGTTAGATGAAGTTTCCTTTTTGCTATCTTCTGTTTTAGTTATTGCGTTGGTATATTCGCCTATATCAACACTTTTTACATCGTTTTTGCTACTGGTACCGGTGCGGTCTTTAAGCTCGTCCAGGATCTCATCTTTATACTTCAACCCATCAACCAGCTTATATTTTAAAGCGTCTTCAGGCTCACGTATGCGCAGTTGATTGGCATAGTTGAATAAAGTATCCTTATTAATGTTACGGCTTACGCTAATCCCGCTTAAAAAGTGATCATATAACGAACCCAGGTAGGAAGTAACCTGTAAACGATTAGCATCACTCATTTTAGTTAGCACCAATGGTTCAACCGCGCTTTTATATGTACCTACTTTAATGATTTGTGCTTCAACGCCCAACTTATCTAACGCGCCCTTTAAAAAGGTGATCTGCGAGCTAAATCCGCTAAATTCAAAAATACCCTTAGGGTTGATATATACCTTATCAGCAACCGATGCCAGGTAATAAAAGCTCTGGCTGTAAACTTCTGAATAGGCGATAATGAATTTACCTGATTTTTTGAAATCTATCAGCTCGTTACGTATCTCCTCAACCGTTGCCTGGCCGGCTTCCATAGCGCTTTCATCTAAAAATATGCCTTTAATGTTATCGTCGGTCTTAGCTTTTTTAATGTTAGCCAAAATATCTTTAAGCCCGATTGACTTATCTCCGTCTCCTAAAAAACTCAAACCGGCTAATGGATTATTTGCGGTACGCTCATTAACGGCATAGTTAATAGCTATATGCAAAATAGAATTTGATTCAACGTCAACTGTTTTATCACTACTTGCAGACGCTATTATGCCAAAAAGAATAAGGATGAGTATAAAAGAAGTTAAAATTAGTCCGACAATGGTTGCCAGGACAAATTTGAAGAATTGTTTCATTTAATATTATAAATATTTATATCTATGCAAACTTAATAAATCCATGCGGTATAATATTAAGAGCATCGTCTATAATATTTGTTACAACAATGAATACAATTTTTCTATTATTAGGGAGTAATTTAGGCGATAGAAACCAGTTTTTACAACAGGCCATTCAACACCTGCAAATTGAAATTGGGCCGGTTATGCAAACATCTGCTGTTTATGAAACCCAATCATGGGGCAAAACAGATTCGCCCGATTATTTAAACCAGGTTATACAGCTACAAACTGAACTATCTGCACAACAGGTGTTACAGAAAATATTGAACATTGAATTGGTAATAGGGCGCGTACGTGATGAAAAATGGGGTCCGCGTACCATTGATATAGATATATTATTTTATAATTCGCTTTTAGTAAATGAACCTGATTTGCAGATCCCCCACCCGGAATTGCACAAACGCAGGTTTACCTTAGCGCCCCTGGCCGAAATTGCGCCTGATTTTATACATCCCGTTTTTAATAAATCCATTTTACAATTGAAAAATGAGCTAAAAGATAGCTTGATTGTAAAAAAATTATAATTTTGAATATTAAGCAGCTAAAATGTCAGATTTATATTCAAACGAGGATCTTGATCTATCCCTTCTAAATGAAATTGCCGATGG
>DASWOZ010000243.1:0-20190 GCA_036398535.1 Mucilaginibacter sp.
ACTTGCAAAATCTTTTTCTGAAACAAATGAAAAAAGTCTTGACATAAAGCAAAAAATTAACGAATTTGTGCAAGAAATTGATAAGTGCATTGTGTTATTAAAAAAATAACACATAAAGTGAAAAAGCTCAAATGGGAGAAATCTCAATAAAAATAAATATTGCTGACAGAGTTTACCCATTAAAGGTGAACATGGAGGAGGAAGAAATAATACGTAGGGCAGCTAAATTGATTAATGACCGTATAAAAGAATATCAGGAAAATTATGCGGTAAGGGATAAACAGGATTTGCTGGCTATGAGTGTGCTGCATTATGCAACATCATCATTAAAAGCGGAGAAAAAAGTTACGGTTGAAGATACAGAAGTAGCCGAAAAAGTTTATCAGTTAGATCATTTATTGTCTGAGTTTTTCTCAAAGTAATAACGTTCTTTACATAATATGCAGAGCCAACAAAGATTTAACCGTGGTTAAATTTTATGTTTCACTATTAAAAACTTAACGCTTCAATATCAGGCGGACAAGAAAAAGGGTATACGTTACTTTGAGTATTTAACGATGGCCCGGTCCAATAATCTGAAAAAAGAGGTTTTTCAATAATGAGCTTAAAATTTAGTTGCGGTTTTTTTTATTTATATATAACCTAAAATAATGAACATATTATACATAATTATCGGCCTGTTGATAGGTGCCGGCGCCGGTATCGTTATCGGGCGCTTTCTGCTTAGAAAGCTTTTTAAAGACCAGGAAATAGCAGCTCAAAACAAAGTAAAGAAAATACTGAAAGAGGCTGAAATTAATGCCGAGATTTTAAGGAAGGATAAATTGCTGGAAGCAAAAGAGCGTTTTTTGCAAATGAAAACAGAACATGAGCAAGAGATAAACGCCAAAAATAACAACATTAACCAACGCGAGAATGGCATTAAACAAAAGGAGCAATCCTTAAACCAGCGCCTGGAGAACATGAACCGTAAGGAAACTGAGTTGGATAATGTTCGCAAAAATCTGGAACATCAAACAGATATTTTTATTAAGAAACAGGAAGAAGTGGATGTGCTGAAAAATCAGCATGTGCAGCAACTGGAAACTATTGCGGGCCTGTCTGCCGAGGAAGCTAAAAATCAATTAGTGGATAATTTGCGCGAGGAAGCACGTACGAAAGCTATGATCCAGATTAAGGATATTGTGGACGAAGCGAAGCTGACCGCTACTAAAGAAGCCAAGAAAATAGTTATTCAAACTATACAGCGTACCGCTACTGAGAGTGCTATTGAAAACACGGTTTCCATCTTCAATATTGAAAATGACGAGATAAAGGGCCGTATTATTGGCCGCGAGGGCAGGAACATCCGCGCGTTGGAAGCTGCTACAGGTATTGAAATTATTGTGGATGATACGCCGGAAGCTATCATTCTTTCGGGGTTTGACCCGGTACGCCGTGAAATTGCCCGTTTGGCTATGCACCGTCTGGTAACCGACGGTCGTATTCACCCGGCGCGTATTGAAGAGATTGTTGCCAAAACTAAAAAGCAGATAGAAGAAGAAATAGTTGAGATTGGCGAGCGTACCGTAATTGACTTAGGTATTAACGGCCTGCATCCCGAATTGATACGTATGGTAGGCCGTATGCGCTACCGTTCATCTTACGGACAGAATTTGCTGCAGCACTCGCGCGAGGTTGCTAATTTTTGCGCTACAATGGCTGCTGAGCTTGGCCTGAATGTAAAACTGGCTAAACGTGCCGGCTTACTCCATGATATTGGTAAAGTACCTGATGATAATCCCGAACTGCCACACGCTATTTTGGGCATGCAGTTAGCTGAAAAATATAAAGAACATCCGGAAGTTTGTAACGCTATTGGCGCTCACCATGATGAAATAGAGATGACTTCTATGTTATCACCCATCATCCAGGTTTGTGATGCTATATCAGGCGCCCGTCCAGGTGCACGCCGCGAGGTGGTTGAAAGCTATATCAAACGTTTAAAAGAGCTGGAAGAACTGGCTATGTCATACCCGGGCGTTGAAAAAACATTCGCTATACAGGCAGGCCGCGAATTACGTGTAGTGGTTGAAAGCGAAAGAATAAGCGATGCAGAATCAGAAGTATTGGCGGCTGATATTTCTAATCGCATACAAACAGAAATGACCTATCCCGGTCAGATCAAAGTTACCGTGATCAGGGAAACCCGTTCGGTAGCATTTGCTAAATAATTATAAAAATTAATATAATTTAAAAGCGGTGAGGAAACTCATCGCTTTTTTTGATGAATATGAAAAATCAACAAACCGCTAAAAGACAAATAGACGTGTACTTGGATAAATACGCGGAGTATCATCAAAACCCGGCAAACCGGGCGATCAACTATTTTTGTGTGCCGCTTGTTTTATTTAGCATAGTTGGTTTTGTATGGTCAATCCCGTTTCCGCACCTGGGCTTTTTAAGTAGCTATAATGGTTACCTGAACTGGGCCTCGTTCCTGATCGCGTTCACCATTTATTTTTACTACAAACTTTCGCCGCTATTATCTTATGTAGCGCTGCTAATATTGTTTGGCTTTAGCTATGGCGTTATTCAGTTACAGGAATGGCAAAAAACCGGCGGCATAGTACTGCCTCAAATATGCTTGCTCACGTTTGTATTTGCCAATATAGCGCAATTAATAGGCTATAGGTTTGAAGGTAAAAAGCCCACTATACTTTATGATTTTCAGTTTATGTTCACCGGGCCATTATGGTTGTTGAGTTTAGTGTTGAAGAAGATTAGGGTGAAGTATTAACCCTTTGTGGTTCCTGTGGAGTTTTGAGTTATTAAATCCCGTGGAATGTTGAAGAGGAAATGACATCGTTATTAAATAGAGGCTGTCATTCTGAGCGATCGCTACTACCTATGACCTATTCTAATCTTACCGTTATATCATTGCTGTAAGGAGCCAGCGCTGATTAGGCGTTGGAGGCGACGATGCAAACCCGTCGTATGGTTAAAAAGCGACGAGATTGCTTCACCACTCAATTCCCTGGCACTGCCCGGTTCGCAATGATATGCAGGGGTATATGGTCATTATCTCCTCAGCGTTTTGCGAAACTTTATCACTATCCATGGTATTGTTTTAACTAATTGATTACCAATGCTACGAATGGTGAGTTTATTAATGGTCAGTAAAATATGCTATGGGTAGCTTCGTCGAAGGGTGAGCGCAAGGCGTGGTATAATACTACAAATTCTTCCCTAATTTCTCTAAAATATCCTGCGGTACTTTTTCCAGATCCAAAACCAGGAACCCATCCAAACAATCGGCAAATTTAGGATCAATGTTAAAGCAGATGATCTTGGCATTTAGCGCAATGTATTGACGTAGCAATACCGGAACTTTCATGTTATGTGTTTCCACTTCGGATATCAGGTTATCTAATCCCTTAAAGCTATCCTCACCGGCCATGAGCAGGTCTGTATCTATGCTTGAAAAATCAACCCTGAATTTTTTGCGCGGTTTTACGTATTGCGCCATTTCATGGTCAAAATGATTACGGTTGATATAATCAACAATCAGCGATTTAGAGAATTTGGAAAATGAGTTGCTGATACTTACCGGCCCTAACAAATACCGGTAGCGTGGGTTATCTATCAAATATTTTAAAATGCCTTTCCATAATAAGAAAAGCGGTAATGGCTTTTGCTGGTATTCTTTACGTATCCATGAGCGACCAAGTTCCAGGCTCTTTTTCAAAACAGGGGTAAACTGTTCTTTAATTTTAAACAGTTCGGTAATATAAAAACCACTTTTGCCAATGCTGTAAAATATCTCATCGCCCAGTCCTATGCGGTAGGCCCCCACAATCATTTTTGCTTCGATGTCCCAAATAAACAAATGGTGATAGTAAATATCATATTCATCCAAATCTGATGATTTGTTGGTACCCTCGCCAATCTCTCGGAAAGTGATCTCCCTCAACCTCCCTATTTCACGTATCACATTTGGAATTACTGAAGTGGGCACAATAAATACTTCATAATTCTTTTCGGCCCAAACAATGTAATCTTCACGTAACGGGGCAATTTCTTTTTCAAGTATGGCCGTGTCAATTGCAGGTACAACAGCCTCGGGCAGTTTTTTTATTTTGAATAAATTTCGCGGGTTAAATATCTTTTTTTCTTCTTCCAGCCCGGTGCCCAGGGCATAAGTACGCGCACGTAAAAAGTTAAGTAGTTTGGCGCTGTTATTATACTCCGGAATCTCCTCTACATTAATTGGCTTGCCAATACGCAACCTTATGGTATGCCCTTGTTTATTAAACAGCTCTGATGGCAGTTTAGCGGTTCTAAGCGTAGGATGGATCAGGCTAAGCAAATTAAAAAGCAAGCCGTTGTTGCCATGGAAGTAAATAGGCACTACCGGTACTTTTGCCCGGGCTATGATCTTCCCTACTACCGGGTGCCATAAACGGTCGGTAATTTCCTGTTTTTCCAGCTTAAAGGTGGATACTTCTCCGGCAGGAAATATGCCGATAGGCGTACCTTCGGCCAGCAAGCTCAATGTGGTTTTTAAACCACTGATGCTGGATGAATGATCCACATTTTCAAATGGGTTTACCGCTATAAAATAATCGCTAAGGTTAGGGATCTTTTTAAGCAGGAAATTGGCCATTAGCTTAGCATCGCTGCGCATGGTTAATAGTACTTTTAAAAGCACCATGCCTTCAATGCCTCCATATGGGTGATTGGCAATAGCTATGAACCCGCCTGTTTTAGGTATATTTTTAAGCTCGCGCTCATCATATTCAATATTTACGCCGCAGCCTTCTAAAATGGCATCAATAAACTCAATTCCCTGTTTAGGCTGTGCCTCGGCAAACAGGTCATTAACCTGGTTTATTTTCATCAGTTCCATTAACAAGGCGGCCAGGCCGGGCATTTTTAACTTGTCCAGTTTGGTAGCTTTTGCAAATTCTTCGGTAGTGATGATCTTCATAATAAGTATATATATACTGTAATAAATAAAATTTATTACTTTAACCGTTAATTAACCTTAGCAATGAAAGCACCTATCAAAACTTACCTCTCCATAACTAAAAAGGAATGGAACGGAATGGTAGTGCTCATTATTATAATTGCATTGGTATTGGCAGCGCCTTATGTATATCAACAGTTTCGCAAAGATAATACAATAAACCTTAAAGAGTTCGATAAAGCCCTTGCACTGTTAAACCAGGCTAAAAACGCTGGCTCGGCGTATGAAAATACCATAAACCTGTCTGACGATAAGCTGCCGCACCCTGCCATGTTTGTGTTTAATCCTAATAATCTGCCCAATGAACAATGGAAGCAACTGGGGCTAAGCGAGCATCAGATCAGCATATTAAAATACTTTGAAGCAAAAGGCGGCCATTTTTATAAAAAGGAAGATGTACAAAAGATATATAGTATTACCCCTGCCGATTATAAGCGATTAGAACCTTATATCAACATCCCCGGAGGAGATTATACATCCAACAAAGCAGCACCGGGTGTTATGATTGAGATTAATGGTGCAGATTCGGCTAAGCTGACGCAGATACGCGGCATCGGCCCGGCGTTTGCGGTTAGGATCATTGAATACCGTAATCGTTTAGGTGGATTTTTAAATAAAGATCAGCTAAAGGAGGTTTACGGAATAGACACCGTTAAATTCGCGCAGATTAAAAACGAAATAAGCATTAATCCCATACACATTACCAAAATAAAGATCAATGATGTAGATTTTGAGGGGTTGAGGAAGTTTCCATATTTTACTAATAAGCAAACCAACGCGGTTATCCAGTACCGCAGGCAGCATGGCGATTACCGGTCAATAGCCGATATGAAAAATATAGTACTGCTGGATGAAAATATTTTACGTAAAATTGAGCCGTATATAGTTTTTAAATGATAGAGCAGCAAATCAAATCAGCCGTACGAGATATTCCGGATTTCCCCAAAACCGGCATTGTATTTAAAGATATTACCCCCATACTAAAAGATCCGCTTTTGTGCGATAAAATAGTTGACGCTTTTATAGAAAAGCTAAAGGGAATGGACATTGATGTAGTGGCAGGTGTAGAGAGCCGTGGCTTTTTGTTCGGCTTAACATTAGCTACTAAATTAGGTGTGCCGTTTATCCCGGTACGTAAAGCAGGTAAATTGCCTTATACTATTAAACAAAAAGCATACAAGCTGGAGTATGGCACCGCCACTATTGAAATGCATACCGATGCCTTTGAACCGGGCCAACGTATATTGTTGCATGATGACCTGCTGGCCACTGGCGGAACAGTTACCGCGGCAAGTGAACTGATACAGGAAATGGGCGGCATAGTTGCCGGCTTTTCTTTTGTGGTAGGCCTGGGCTTTTTAAACGGCAGGGACAGGATTGCGCCTATTAATGAAAATATAATTGTATTGGCGGATTATTAATAACCATAAACGTCACGTTGGGAAGTGTGTATAAGAGGTTACCACATTATCGTACCTGCCTCTGACAAGCCTATCTACCCATTATGTGATTGCGAGGAGCCAGCGCTGGTTAGGCGTTGGGGGCAACGAAGCAAACCCGTCGTACGGTTAAAAAAGCGACGAGATTGCTTCACCGCTCAATTTCATGGCACGCCCTGGTTCACAATGACATTCGGCGGGAGAATAAAAAATAAATTAAATTTATTTTTTATCTACCAGTTCGCCAACTAACCAACTTTAAATTAACTAAACCTGCTATTCATACCATATACCATATCGTTCTGTTTTTGATGATGGTTCGCGGTAAAACTATTGCGTTATTTTAATCGTTACTTTACTGTAAATCAATTAAAAACACATGGATACCGTATTGACAGACTCGCTTGCGAGTTATGATTTTTCTACCAATAACAGCCAGGAAATGGTTAGGCAAATGGCCAAAGATTTTGCCGAAAAAAATATCCGCCCGCATGTCATGGAGTGGGACGAGGCGCAATATTTCCCGGTTGAACTATTTAAACAATTAGGCGAACTGGGTATGATGGGCGTATTAGTGCCCGAAGAATATGGCGGCTCGGGCTTTAGCTATTTGGAATATGTTACCGTAATTGTAGAGATCGCTAAAGTATGCGGGTCGATAGGTTTATCGGTAGCCGCGCATAATTCACTTTGTACCGGCCATATCCTGGCATTTGGTAACGAAGAGCAAAAACTTAAATGGCTGCCCAAACTGGCATCAGCCGAATGGATAGGAGCGTGGGGATTAACCGAAGCTAATACCGGATCAGATGCATTAGGTATGGAAACCACCGCGGTTTTAGATGGCGATCATTACATAGTAAACGGGTCAAAAAACTGGATCACGCATGGTAAATCGGGCGATGTAGCCGTAGTGATGGTGCGTACGGGTAATAAAGGCGATTCTCACGGCATATCTGCCCTGGTGATTGAAAAAGGAACGCCCGGCTTTACACATGGAAAAAAAGAAAATAAACTGGGCATGCGTGCCTCAGAAACTACCGAGCTGATATTTGATAACTGTCGCGTGCCTGTAGCTAATTTATTAGGTACCGAAGGGCAGGGCTTTATGCAGGCCATGAAGGTATTGGATGGCGGTCGTATCTCTATTGCCGCATTATCATTAGGTATTGCCAAAGGAGCCTTTGAAGCCGCGGTGACCTATGCCAAACAGCGCCGGCAATTTGGGCAGCCAATTGCTAACTTCCAGGCTATATCCTTTAAACTGGCCGATATGGCTACAGAAATTGAAGCCGCCGAGTTATTGATTATGCAGGCTGCCGATCTGAAAAACAGGCATCAACCTGTAACCAAACAATCGGCCATGGCGAAATATTTCGCATCAGAAGTGGCGGTTAGAACAGCTACCGAAGCTGTACAGATATTTGGTGGCTATGGATATACCAAAGATTTCCCCGTGGAAAAATATTATCGCGATGCCAAGCTTTGCACCATAGGCGAAGGTACTTCTGAGATACAGAAGATTGTGATTAGCAGGGAGATATTGAAATAATATTTTTGTTATGCTGAGTTATAAATTTCGCGAAACGCTGAGGGAATAATAGCAATTTACTCCTCTATGTCATTGCGAACCAGGGCTGTGTCATGGAATTGAGAGGTGAAGCAATCCCGTCGCTTTTAACCATGCGACGGGTTTGCTTCGTCGCCCACAACACCTAAACCAGCGCTGGCTTCTCGCAATGACATAACGGGTTAGAATAGGTCATGTGTAGGTGAAAATGACCATGTACTCTTGCATGTCATTGCGAACCTGGGCTGTGCCATGGAATTGAGCGGTGAAGCAATCTCGTCGCTTTTTAACCGTGAGACAGGCTTAGGGTGGCGTGCTCTTTTGTCATTTTTCTACGGGGTGATAACTCCGTATGCCACCCTTACACCATCGTTCTAAACGTCAGGTTAACCCTCGGCGTAATAATCTTTTTTGATTTGGGCAGGCTATGCAGCCAGTTACTTTGTGTAGCGCCTTTCATTACCAGTAAGCTGCCATTTTCCAGTATCAATGAAACGGGTTCTTTGCTTACGCGATGTTTCAATGCGAATTTGCGTTCGGCACCAAAACTTAATGAGGCTATCGAAGTATCTTTTCCTAATGATTTTTCATCATCACTATGCCACGCCATGCCTTCATCGCCGGTATGATAAAGATTAAGCAGGCAGGAGTTAAATTTTTCGCCGGTTAATTCTTCAACCAGGGCTTTCAATGCTAACAATTCTTTGGTCCACGCCAGTGCCTGCTTAGTAATGTTGGAGTAAGTATAGGAATAATCCGCATCGGCATACCAGGCTACCTTTCTTTTGGTAATGATGTGCCTGCCAAAAATTATAGCTTCATCGTTTTTCCATTGTATGGTGTCAAGTAATTTATCCAGATAATGATTAGCTTCATCCACGCTAAGCACCTTGCCGTAATAATTCACCTCACCATCGTGCGGCAGCAAATTGGTGGTTTTAATATTATATGGTTCCATTTTGTAATTTCCATAGTCTGTATTTTTCAGGCATACATCGGGCACAAGGGCGATAGTCTGAAGCTATCGCCTCTTGTTCATCGGTAAAAAATACTCTGTTTTGCGTTTTCATTAACTTGCCTGCTTTGCAGGTGAGCGTACCATATATTTTCTTTTTTTGATAACCGGCAAAGTTTATTTGGCCATTAGCTATCAGGGTATACAATGCTCGTTGCCTGGCAAATGTGGTAGTGCCTAATTGAGCGTGCAGGTACATTGTTAAACCGTAGCAAATGCTTTTGATGCTTCCCAGCCTATCATGGCATTTTTACGCTGGCTGCCCCAATGGTACTGGCCAATTTCGCCGGTTGATTTAATCACCCGGTGACAAGGGATCAGGAACGCTACGGGATTATCCCCAACGGCCGAGCCAACTGCGCGGAAGGCTTTAGGATTTTGCAAATCACCTGCAATTGACGAATAGGTTGTTAACCCGCCCATGGGTACTTTTAATAACGTTTCCCAAACTTTCAACTGAAATGGCGTACCCTTTAAATGTAACTTGATTTCGCTCAGTTTGCTCCAGTCCTGGGTAAAGATGTAGAGTGCATTTTGCTGAATCCTGTCCAGAAAGTTATTGTAGGCGGCGTTGGGAAAACGCTGTTGCAGTTCGGCAAATGCTTCGTCATAACCATTATCAGCAAAAGCCATATAACATATCCCTTTAGTGGTTGAAGCCACAATGATGGTTCCAAAAGCGCTTTCGGCAAAACTATAGTTGATGTGTAATTGCTCGCCGCCATTTTTGTATTCGCCCGGTGTCATGCCCTCTACCTTTATAAAAAGGTCATGCAACCTGCCCGTACCGGATAGGCCGGTTTCGTAAGCGGTGTCAAACAGGGAAGCCTGTTTATCTTTTAAGATGCTTTTAGCGTGTTCAACGCTTAAGTATTGTAAAAACTGTTTAGGGGTAACACCGGCCCACGTCTTAAACATCCGCTGAAAGTGAAACGGGCTGAGGTTCACATGTTCGGCGGCTTGCTCTAAAGTTGGTTGTTGCTTATAATTTAACTTTAAATAGTCTATTGCTTCGGCTATTCTGTTGTAATCAATTTCATTTTGAATTTCCATGATCTTTATTGTTTAACTATACAAAAGTACCGTGCTGTACATCGCCTTAAAACCCGATTCTTGCTAAGTTAAGCAATTAAAAGATAGCTAAAATTCAACCCATAAATGCCGGAAAATTAAACTAAATATCTATTTTCGGACACTAAAATCCTCCATGATTTTTATGAAGCTTAAACTTTATTTACCTGTAATTTATTGCCTGTTGTGTTTTAATTATGCCTTTGCGCAGAAGCAGAACGTTTATTTCTTGAAAAAGAATGGAAAGGAAGTAAAAGTACGCGATAGTGCAGATTACATCAGGATATTAACTGAGCCTGATTCAGGCACAACTTTTTATAATGTTAAGGAGTATTATAAAAACGGTAAATTTAAACTTGTCGGTAAATCATCAAAAGTTGAATACAACTCACTTGAAGGCCAATGCGTATTCTATTACCCATCAGGCAGCAAGCAGCAGGTAGCTAATTATAAGCAAAACTTTTTAATGGGTGATGTTTATGATTTTTATCCAAATGGCAAATTACATACTTACAAACAGTACAAATCTAAGCCAGAACCAGGCCATGCCGTTGAGGTTTTGATGTTAGCTTGTAATGATTCAACAGGTAAAGTATTGGCAGCAAATGGCAATGGTTACTATATTTGGTACAGTAATGATTTTAAAAATGTTGTTGAAGAAGGTAATATCAAAGCGGGGTTAAGAGATGGCAAGTGGAAAGGAAGCAACGGTAATGAAAAAGATCTGTTAACATTTGAAGAAGACTATAATAACGGCAAACTGATACAAGGCAGGTCGCTTACTCATCAGGATAATAAGTCATTTACGTATACAATAAGAGAAGTCACACCTCAATATCCCGGAGGAGTAAATGAGTTTTATAAATTTATAGCACAAAATGTTAAATATCCGTATAATGCCAGGATGAACCATATACAAGGTGAAGTTTTTACTTCATTTGTTGTAGAAGCAGACGGATCATTGTCTGATATAAAAATTGTTAGAAGCCCGGATGCTGAATTAAGTGAAGAAACACTACGTGTTATTAAGCTATCGCCTAACTGGATACCGGGCGCTTATTTTGGCCGCCCGGCAAGGGTGCAATATACAGTGCCTACTAGATTTACCTTAGGCAGCCATTAGTTTATATCTTATCATCAATAGGCAAAGTAAACCAAAAGTTACTGCCATTGCCTAAAGTGCTGTCTACGCCAATTTCACCTTCGTGGCGGTTAATGATCTCTGAACTGATATACAACCCCAGGCCCAGCCCCGAAAATTGGTGCCCCAGTGCATCAACCCGGTAATAGCGGTCAAATAAATGGGGTAGTTTTTCGGGGTTAATGCCTATTCCAAAATCGCGTACAGAAACCTTGGCTATTTCATTTTCATGCGCAATGGTGATTTCTATCTTTTTTGATTGTGGCGAGTATTTTATCGCGTTGTTGATCAGGTTAACCAATACCTGGTCAATCCTGCGGTAATCGGCATAGATCATCAATTCATTATCGCCATTTAATATAAATTCGTGGCTGTCATCAAGGCGGATATGCTCACAGCAATCTTTTACCAGTTCAGATAAATTAAACCGGGTTTTATTCAGGCCCAATTGGCCCTGTTGTATTTTAGTAACATTTAACAGGTCATCCAGCAAACGCACCAGTTTATTTAAGTTCTGATTTGCTTTAGTCACAAACGTAGCGATCTTATCAGATACCAATTCGGTTTTGATCAGTCTTTGTAATATCTGCATGGATGCATTTATAGATGTTATGGGTGTTTTTAGCTCGTGGCTGGCCACGCTTATAAATTCATCCTTTCGTTGTTGCAGCCTATATTCTTCGGTAACATCCTGCAATATCCCGCTAAGCCGGCTGGCATTACCCTCGGCATCAAAAATAGCTTTTCCTTTGGCCCGTACTATTCTTTGTAAATTGGTTACAGGGTGAATAATGGTGTATGAAATATTATAATTCCCGTCCGATCCTTTTTCAATTGCCTTTTGAATTGCCGCTGTTACTTTAGGCTTATCCTCATTGGCAATAACGTCAATGGCATTATTCAGGTCAATCTCATCGTCTGCCGATAGCCCGAACCACGATTTTAAACGCTCATTGCCAATAAATTTATTAATTACGGGGTTCAGGTCCCAGGTACCTAACTCGGCAGATTCAATGGCAAACTCCAATTCCTTTTTGGTTTGCAGCATGCCATTGTATGATTTTATATGATCAGTAGTTTCATTGCAAATTACCAATACCCCGGCAGGTTTACCGGTTTCATCGCTAACTTTGCTGTAACTAAAGGTCCAGTATACGTCTTCCAGTTGATGGTTACGGTAAATGGGTATCAACTGGTTTTCACTCCAGGTTGATTCACCGCCTGCCAATACCCGGTCTATCAGGGGTTTAATAACCGGCCATATTTCGGGCCAGCATTCTTCACCCCGTTGCCCTAAAGCTTTTGGATGCTTGCCCTCATTTCCTAAACTGGGCCTGTAGGCATCATTGTAAAATTGTATCAGTTCGTGCCCCCACCATAAAAACATAGGGAATTTTGAATTTAATATAATATTTACTGTAGTTGATAAACTTTGCGACCAGTTTTCCGGATTGCCCAATACGGTTTTAGACCAATCAAATGATCGGGTTAATTCTCCCATTTCACCTCCGCCCTCCAGGTATTGATGATAAGAAATTGGAGTGGTGCTATTTTGCGGCATAGAATAAAATTAGGATATTGACATTGGATATTTATACATAAAAAACGCTTGTATGAAACTAATATTTGTAAATTATTAAAATAATTATTTAGTAAGTGGGAAGCTAAAGTAATAAAGTGGAGCCAACATCCGGTTCGCGTTCTACCCATATTTTACCATTATGGCGTTCAATAATAGTGAAATTGGGCGTAGCGGCTTTCAGAATAAGCCGGGCCTCCCAGGTATCAAAAATAGCTTGAAAAAAAGGGCTGATTAAAAAATTCATTTTGGCAACGGCTTCATTTGTTATGTGCGATATACATAACTGTTCAAATTAAAAAAAGTTGATTTTATTTTAATAATAGAGCTGTGGCTACAGATAGTAGTTAAATTTGCTTCTTTATTTGATTTAGTAATATTGGTAGGTTTTAGCCTACCAATATTACTAAATTATAATCAAATAGCCTTTTAACCTATTTTGGAACATTGTTTGCGTACAATTATTTACCATAATGTAAACAGGCTATGTATACAGAAAACTTTTATACCGTGAAAACGAATGGACAGGAAATGATTCGCGACCATAAAACGTTCCTGCAGATAAAGATTCATCAATTAAATAATGGTTCATTCATGCATAATGATCACGAAGTTACGCTTTACGGCGTTGGGCATAACTGCTTATTGGGCTTTGAAACTGTAAATATTAAGGATTATAATGCGGAATTAGTTGCTTATGCACTGGCATGGTATGTTGATTATATTGATCGGTCTGATATGATCATCACCAAGGAGGACCCGCGCATGGAATTTCGGTTAAAAAGAGCATAATCAACTAAATAACTGAAATCAACTCTTTCAAATTCAAAACATTGTTGTTATCTTTGCCCTCCCTGAAAGGAGGTATGTAGGAAAATATGATCATTATTAATATTAAAGACGGCGAATCATTAGACAAAGCGTTAAAACGTTTTAAAAAGAAATTTGAAAAAACAGGAGTTCTACGCGAACTACGCAGTCGCCAGGCATTTGAAAAAAAATCAGTAACCCGTCGTCACGTGGTTAAACATGCCATCTACAAGCAAAACATGAACCTGGAAACCACTGTTTAATTCTGCCAAAGAATTTTTCGGTATTTCTTGAAAACATATAAAAAACTATTTGTACATTCATTATTCTTATGGGTGTATAAATGGTTTTTATGTTTTTAGATAGGTTCATCCAATATATAAAATTCGAAAAGCGGTACTCCCCCCACACCGTATCCGCTTATCAGTCTGATCTGGACCAGTTTATCTCTTTTTTAAATCATCCAGATCAAACCATTACCCACCCGGCCGAGATAACCCATTACCAGATCCGTAACTGGATGGTGGAGCTGATGAATCAAAAACTAACTGCCCGGTCCATCAACCGCAAAATAGCTACGCTAAGAAAGTACTTTAAATTTTTAGTACAGGAAGGTTTAATCACCATCAATCCGGCTTCAAAGATCAATACACCTAAAATACCTAAAAACTTGCCTGTTGTTGTGGAGGATGCTAAGCTAACCCGCATGCTTAATGATAATGAAGTTTTTACAGATGACTTTAAAGGTTTGCGCGATAAGCTGATCATTGAAATGCTTTTTGGTACAGGTATCCGGCTGTCTGAGCTATTAGGTATTAAAGACCAGGATATTAATGCTTATGAAGGTACTATAAAGGTTTTAGGCAAGCGTAATAAGCAACGCATTATACCTTTAAATAGCGAATTGAAGGAATTGCTGATCAAATATGCCGACTTAAAGAAAAGTGAAAATTTTAATAACAATTCTTTAACATTAATCGTTACCAATAAAGGAGCAGATGCATATCCGAAGTTTATTTATTTAATAGTGCAGAAATATTTGTCCTACATATCCACCCAAAATAAAAGGAGCCCCCACGTGTTGAGGCACACCTTTGCAACCAGCTTATTAAATAATGGTGCCGATTTAAATGCAATTAAAGAGTTGCTTGGCCATGCCAATTTAAGTGCTACCCAAATTTATACGCATAATTCAGTCGAAAGACTAAAATCTATTTATAAACAAGCCCATCCAAAGGCATAAAAAGGAGGAATCATGAAAATTACAGTGCAATCAATTCATTTCAATGCAGACAAAGGATTATTGGAATTTATTCAGAAAAAGGTTGATAAGTTAGATACCTTTTATGATAATATAATTAATGGCGAGGTTTATTTAAGATTAGAGAAGGTAGAAGACGAGGCAAATAAGATAACGGAGATAAAAATAATGTTACCCGGTAATCAAATTTTTGCAAAAGAACAGTGCAAAAGTTTTGAAGAAGCCACAGACCTGGCTGTTGAGAGCCTGCGCAAACAAATTGACAAGCATAAAAAGAGAAAAGCCATTGCTGCAGAGGCGGTTAAAAAAGCCGTTTTAACTGCAGGAGAGGCCGAATTTTAATATATTTTAATCCTAAAACAAGGGTTTGATCGGCGGGTTTTTAGCCCGCCGATTTTTTTTGATAAAAAATTTTGTACAGCATTAAATATTTGTAAATTTGCAATCCCTTTCGGAGAGGTATGTGTAGATGTGCTGTATTTGTAAAGAGGGTGGTTCTTTAAAATAAAACCTTATAAATTTAACCGATAAATTCCGCCCGGCTGTAAAAGCCAGTAACGAAGAAGAATAAAATATAAGCCTCCTTAGCTCAGCTGGTAGAGCGACTGACTTGTAATCAGTAGGTCATTGGTTCGATCCCGATAGGAGGCTCTGTTAATTTTGAATTAACGAATTAATGAATTATTGAATTAACTCTCACTCATTCACTAATTCAAACATTCAATAATTAGCAAATGGGGGGATACCAGAGCGGTCAAATGGGACGGACTGTAAATCCGTTGCTTCGGCTACGAAGGTTCGAATCCTTCTCCCCCCACCAGGGAATTAGTGAAGGTTTGAATTAGTGATTGAGTGAATATTAAAACTCAACCAGTCACTAATTCACTCAACCACTAATTAAGTAAGCGGAAGTAGCTCAGTTGGTAGAGCGATAGCCTTCCAAGCTATAGGTCGCGAGTTCGAACCTCGTCTTCCGCTCTGTTACAGTGGGCAGTAAGCCGTTTACAGTAGGCAGTTATTAACTGATAACTGCAAACTTAAAACTGCAAACTACAATAAGCCGACGTAGCTCAGGGGTAGAGCACTTCCTTGGTAAGGAAGAGGTCATGGGTTCAAATCCCATTGTTGGCTCAACTTATATAATAAGTATATATAATAATAGTTTTAAATATAAATTAACCTACAAACATAATAAATCATGGCAAAAGAAAAGTTTGACCGCAGTAAACCGCACTTAAACATCGGTACAATCGGTCACGTTGACCACGGCAAAACAACCCTTACCGCAGCTATCACTAAAGTGTTATCTGACGCGGGTTTTTCAGAAGCTCGTTCATTCGATTCAATCGACTCAGCTCCTGAAGAGAAAGAACGTGGTATTACTATTAACACAGCTCACGTTGAGTATTCAACTGCTAACCGTCACTATGCTCACGTTGACTGCCCGGGTCACGCGGATTATGTGAAAAACATGGTTACAGGTGCTGCTCAAATGGACGGTGCAATCATTGTTGTTGCTGCTACTGACGGCCCAATGCCTCAAACTCGCGAGCACATCTTGTTAGCCCGCCAGGTAGGTGTACCTTCATTGGTTGTGTTTATGAATAAAGTTGACATGGTTGATGATCCTGAATTATTAGAGCTTGTTGAAATGGAAATTCGTGAATTATTATCATTCTACGAATATCCAGGTGATGACATTGCTGTAATTCAAGGTTCAGCTTTGGGTGGTCTTAACGGCGATCCAAAATGGGTTGGAAAAATTATGGAATTAATGGACGCGGTTGATAGCCAAATCCCTATTCCTACACGTTTAACTGATCTTCCATTCTTAATGCCTGTTGAGGACGTATTCTCGATCACTGGTCGTGGTACTGTTGCAACCGGTCGTATTGAGCGTGGTGTAATTAACTCAGGTGAGCAAGTTGACATCTTAGGTATGGGTGCTGAGAACTTAAAATCAACCGTAACAGGTGTTGAGATGTTCCGCAAAATCCTTGACCGTGGCGAAGCTGGTGATAACGTAGGTTTATTATTACGTGGTATTGAAAAAACTGATATCCGTCGTGGTATGGTTATTTGCAAACCAGGTTCAGTAACCCCCCACACTGATTTCAAAGCAGAAGTTTACGTATTGTCAAAAGCAGAAGGTGGTCGTCACACACCATTCTTTAACAAATACCGTCCGCAATTCTATTTCCGTACAACTGACGTAACCGGTGAAATTTCATTGGCCGAAGGTGTAGAAATGGTTATGCCTGGTGATAACGTTACTATCACTGTAAAGCTGATCAACGCTATCGCAATGGAAAAAGGCTTACGTTTCGCTATCCGTGAAGGTGGCAGAACAGTAGGTGCCGGCCAGGTAACTGAAATTTTAAAATAATTTCACACCCTTTAAATAGGGTAGTATAACGGTTAATTTTTATTGTAAAGTACCTTGGCATAGCCTTGGTACTTTATCAATATTATAAAGTTCCTTTATAGGAACAGGGTTTACACGGGAATAGTTCAACGGTAGAATAGAGGTCTCCAAAACCTTTGATCAGGGTTCGAATCCTTGTTCCCGTGCTTGTATAATTGATATAGCAAATACAAAGAATATAAAATGGCTAACGTAAGCGAATATATTAAAGAGTCTTATATAGAGTTGACCCAGAAGGTAACCTGGCCAACCTGGAGAGAATTACAAAACAGCGCAATTTTAGTATTGATAGCGGCAATCATAATCGCTATGTTAATATTTGTTATGGATCAGGGTATAAGCTTCGTGCTTGGTAAGTTTTATAGTTCACTAGCTTAATATTTAAAATAAAAGATGAGTGATCAATTGAAATGGTATGTGGTGCGAGCCATAAGTGGTAAAGAAAAGAAGGTTAAGCAATATATAGATGCCGAAATTAACCGTTTAGGGGTTACCCATTTGGTGCCGCAGGTTTTAATACCGACCGAAAAATATTACCAGATGCGTGACGGAAAAAAAATTGCTAAAGAACGCAACTTTTTCCCGGGCTACGTGTTAATGGAAGCCGACTTAAATGGCGAGATTGAACACATTATAAAAAATGTTAACAGCGTAATAGGCTTTTTAGGTGATAAGGCAGGTAATGCCATCCCTTTGCGCCAGGCCGAAGTTAACCGTATTTTAGGTAAGGTTGATGAAATGAGCGCGCAAGGCGAAACCATGAACGTACCTTATTACGTAGGTGAAAATGTGAAGGTGATGGATGGCCCGTTCAATGGCTTTAGTGGCGTAATTGAAGAGGTTAACGAAGAGAAAAAGAAACTAAAAGTTATGGTAAAGATATTTGGGCGTCGTACGCCGCTTGAATTGAATTACATGCAGGTAGAAAAAGAATAAAAGTTGTAGGTTATAAGTTGAAAGTTGCAGGTTATGCTTACAACTCACAACACAAAACTCACAACTAATACATAAACGTCTTAAATGTTACTTTGCTTCCACTTATTAACATTGAGTAATAATTAAAATAAACAAAAATGGCAAAAGAAGTCGGTGCGATGGTGAAACTGCAAGTGAAGGGCGGTGCTGCAAATCCATCTCCTCCAATTGGCCCTGCATTGGGTGCAAAAGGTGTGAACATTATGGAATTTTGCAAACAGTTCAACGCACGTACCCAGGATAAACCTGGCAAAGTGTTACCTGTGGTTATTACTGTTTATGTTGACAAGTCATTCGATTTTATCATCAAAACCCCTCCTGTTGCAATCCAATTATTGGAAGTATCAGGTTTAAAAGGTGGTTCGGCCGAACCCAACCGTAAAAAAGTTGCCAGTGTAAACTGGGATCAGGTTGAAACTATAGCCAAAGATAAAATGACTGATTTGAACGCGTTCACAGTAGAATCAGCCATGAAAATGGTGGCAGGTACTGCCCGCAGTATGGGGATCACCGTATCAGGTACGGCTCCCTGGAACTAAAGAATTTCGGATTTCGGATTTTCGATTTCGGATTTAAGAAATTGAAAAAATGAACAACTGAAATTCTGAGTATTTCGAACAAAGAAGAGGACAAAGGAGTAAATCCGAAATCACACTTCCAAAATCCGAAATAAAATTAACAGAATTTATACAAATCAGTTTAAGACAGTGGCTAGATTAACAAAAAATCAAAAAGTGGCACTCTCCAAAATTGAGGCTAACAAATCGTATTCCTTACAGGATGCATCATCATTAGTTAAAGATTTAACTAATACCAAATTTGATTCATCTGTTGATATTGATGTACGCTTAGGTGTTGACCCTCGTAAAGCCAATCAAATGGTACGCGGTATAGCAACATTGCCTCATGGAACCGGTAAAACTGTACGTGTTTTAGTGCTTTGCACGCCTGACAAAGAGCAGGAAGCTAAGGACGCAGGTGCAGATTACGTAGGTTTGGATGATTATATTGCCAAAATTGAAGGTGGATGGACTGATGTTGATATTATCATCACTATGCCAAGTGTTATGGCTAAAGTTGGTCGTTTGGGTCGTATTTTGGGCCCGCGTAACTTAATGCCTAACCCTAAATCAGGAACAGTAACTACCGAAGTTGGTAAAGCTGTAACTGAGGTAAAAGGTGGTAAGATTTATTTCAAGGTTGATAAAACCGGTATCATCCATACCTCAATAGGAAAAGCATCTTTTCCTGCTGATAAAATTTATGAAAATGCTTTGGAAGTATTACAAACCATTTCAAAATTAAAACCATCATCAGCAAAAGGAACATATTTCAAGAGTATTCATATCTCTTCAACTATGTCACCAGGAATTGCAATTGAAACCAAAACAGTAGCGGGGATCTAATCATGAATAAAGAAGAAAAACACGAACTTGTTCTTGCCCTTACTGAACAGATGAAAGAATTTGGTAATTTTTATATTACTGATACTTCAGATCTGACGGTTGCAAAGGTCAATGACATTCGTCGTAAATGTTTCGAAAGTGACATTACGATGCAGGTAGCAAAAAACAGCTTGATTAAAAAAGCGATGGAAGCTGCCGGTGGTGATTTTAGCCCGATGTATGATGTATTAAAAGGTTCTTCATCAATTCTTTTCTCAAAATCAGCAACTGCTCCGGCAAAGTTGATCAAGCAGTTAAGAAAAGCAGGTGACAAACCGGTTTTAAAAGCGGCTTACATTGATTCAGCAATATTTGTTGGCGATAATCAATTAGATACCCTGATCAAACTAAAATCAAAAGAACAATTGATTGGCGAGATCATCGGTTTACTGCAATCACCAGCGAAGAATGTGGTATCTGCACTGCAATCAGGCGGAAACACAATAGCAGG
>DASWOZ010000244.1:0-15815 GCA_036398535.1 Mucilaginibacter sp.
TGCCTGGCTTTACGAAAAACAGAAAAGGATTCTGGCTTGCTAGTGCTTACCCTCCAAAATCTGGGATCGGCATGGAAGCAAAAAAATCAGCAGGAAAAAGCGCTCGGCTATATTTTGCGCGCCACCCGCATTGCTGAAAAATACAGGATGAAGGATGAAATCGCCCGGGGTAATCTGGATCTAGCTGAGCTTTACGGTGCGGAAGGAAAATATGACATGGCGCTTTCCTGCGCTAATATCAGCGGGCGTCTGGCAACTCAGCTTCGAAGCCCTGAACTCAGGCAGCAGGCTGAACAGGCCAAATCCCTGATATTAGAAAGAAAGGGCCGGTTTGCAGGGGCTTTGGAAGCTGAAAGGCAAAGCAATAGCCTCAAAGACAGTTTATTTAATCTGGCCATGATCAGGACGGTATCCGAAACTGAAGCAAAGTATGAAACACGGCAAAAGGACAGAGACATAGCCAGCCTGCGTGTTCAACGGTCACTTGCAGAGTCTGCTGTTACCCAGCAAAAACATTTTAACCTGGCACTGCTCGCGGCTATCCTGCTGCTGCTGTTACTGCTTGTTATCGCTTATAGAAGCTATCGGCGAAAAATAAAAGACCATTTGCGCATCAGGTACCTGATGAAAGATATTCATCATCGTGTCAAAAATAATCTGCAGATGCTGTCTGGATTATTCAAATTGCAGTTGGCAGATTCTCATGACGAACAGGTGAAAAAATCTATACAGGAAAATGAACTGCGGCTGAATTCGATGAACCTGATCCATCAGCAGCTATACCAGGAGGAGCGCGACACTTTGATTGCCATGAAGGAATATCTGGAACAGTTAATTAGCCATATCCAAATTTCCATGGGCAGAAACAGGAATATTGGTTTAACGGTAATGGCAGAACCACTGGTTCTTGAAGCGGATAAGGCAGTGGCCATTGGCTTGATTGTTAATGAGCTGGTAACCAATGCTTATAAATATGCGTTTGATAGTGATGGGGGCGAGATTTATGTGGGATTGAGAAACAAAGCCGAAGGCATTTGGCTATTAACGGTGCGAGATAATGGTAAAGGCGGCACAGGAGATGGTAAAGGTTTTGGTCTTGAACTCGTTAAAATTATGGCTGAGCAACTTAATGCCGTACTAAAGGTATCAGGGCCCGGGTTGATATATGATGTAGAATTGCGGACCCAGTTTAGTTAAATAAACCGCACTTTTTCAAAAAAATTAGTTTTATAAGTCGACCCTATGGGGATTTCTCGTCCGGCCACCCATATCCTGTTTTCCTGAATTTTATCAATATAGTTAGTGTTGACAATATAAGAACGGTGAACACGGACCAGCTCTTTTGCAAATAACAGCTTGTCATCAAAAAAACTAAGGTTCTCACTAAACAGATAAGTTTTCTCCAGGCACTGTAACTGGCAGTAACTGCGCTCGGCCTTCAGCAGGATAATATCGGCGAGGCGGATCTTTTTATAGGAAAAATCTTCGCGTATAAAGACAGCATCATTCATCAGATAGGGACTTTCCTGGCCTACAGCCTTTTCTCTTTTTAAAAATTTAAGCGTCAAGTCGATAGCCGTATCAACGTCAGCCAGGTTAAACGGTTTGTGCAGATAATAAGCTGCATTGGTTTCAAATATGGCTTTCTTACGCACATTGTCTGCCTGGTTCTGCGTCATGTAAACAATAGGTATATTGCTGGTACGGCTCAATATCCTGGCGGTTTCAATACCGTTAGTCCCGTTCGCCAGGCTGATATCCATAAAGATTATATCCGCCATTCCTTCCTGAAAATTCAACAACAGATCTGTTCCCGACCGAAAAATCCCAGGTACGAGGTAACCCAGTTCCTCCAGCATAACCTTTAAAGATTTAGCAATCAGGAGTTCGTCTTCAACGACCAGAATTTTTACTTGCTGCATAATCTGTATTTCGCCCGTAGGTCTTATCTGCATTCCGGTAAACCAAAACCAGGATTAGGGAAATTTAATTAGGCTAATATAACCTAATCATTCAATTTTAAGGGATATGGTAATTAAATTTCCTAAAAGATGAAACAACTTTTACTGCTGTTATGCATAAGTGTCTTTTTGAATAGTGTGTGTGCGCAGGTTAAACCTCCTGCCGAGATTTTAACGAATACATCCGTTATGGAGATGCATAAGGCGGGTTTGGATGATGATATCATTATCTCTAAAATCAGTGGTTCTCAAGGCAACTTTGATTTATCTACCACCAAGCTGATTGAATTAAAAAAGGCAGGCATCAGTAGCACAATCGTCAAGGCGTTAATGGATAAAACTAATAACAGTAGTGTTGTTTCGGTAAAAACGTCCATTGAAGCCCCTGTCGGCAATATTACTGCAATTGACATGCTGAATTATCCTTATTTGGAAACGGGGCAAGGCAATTATAAGCCGATTGAAAAGGCTGTTGCCACGGTAAGCACCAAACGACACATGCTTGGTTATGGTGGTACGGACATTATTTACCAGATACCGAGTGAAAACTCAACCACACGGATTAAAAGCAGGGACGGGGTGTCTTTCCTTGTCAATACAGGCGGCAGCACCATGCCGGAATTTGTTCTTTACAAGCTAAAAATCGAGAATAAGGGCCGCAATGTTGTCGGCTTACAAACCAAGGTATTTGGGCCTGCAGTTAAAGCCGTTGATAATGTGGTGACGTACAACACGGTTGTTGTCAAAAGTGGTGTTTATAAAATCACAATCCCGACAACCTTAAAGTCAGGGGAGTATTTTTTCTCTATCAAAAATATTAATTCATTAACAACCACAGACGTTTTTGCCTTTGGTGTTGACTAACAAATTCAACCTATAAAATCATAATTAAAAAATTCAATAATCATGGAACACGTTACACCCATTTACAATTTCACGGTACAACAGGACGGGAATTATTCTAAATTTATTTACAAAAAAACACCCGTTAGCTATATGGCAGCGCTTCCGCTCTGTATCTATACTTTTCTGCCCGCTATTGGTGTTGCAAGTATATTTCATCCTGATAGCGCAGGATCGGCCATATTTGCATGGGGATTTTCAATGGCCGTTTTGTCTGCGGGAATTGTTTTTGTAATTAATTATTTCAGGAAATCAGGCGAGTTCAAAATCAGTAAGACGACAATTATTGCCAATGATAAAACCTATCAACTTGATCACGTTTCCTTTTTTGTGATTAAAGACCCCTCCGGTGCCTATATGAACAATTCGACTATTATTGTTCAGGGGATGCATAGCCCTTTGAGTATGGCGGGAAATGTTGCGAATTTGAGTAACAGCATGGGTAATGTTGCAAGGGAAAGTAAAAAAGCTCTGCAAAAATATATCAATGACGCCGGATATAAGATAGTCATCCGCTATGGACAAAAAGAGATTGCAATAGCACAAAGTTTGGGCGAACTGGAGGCGGAAAGCCTGTTTGACAAAGTGACCGAAATTGCTGGCTATACTAAATCTAAGTAAATCATCCATAAACAATATAATCATCCACATGAAAAAAATCAAACTTTTATTTGCCGGCTTTGCTATGACCGTTTTTATTTTCGGCTGTTCAAAAAACAATCCTGCTCCACCACTAACACCGCCCGCGGCAACACTAACAATTACCGGTTTCACGCCGCAAAGCGGCGCGGTTGGTGCAACCGTTACGATTACAGGCACGGCTTTTGGTACCGATGCCAACGCCGTAAATATTAAATTCGGCAGTTCTGCCGCCGTGCATCCTGCAACAATCACAGCAACGCAATTAACCGTTGCCGTGCCGTCCGATGCCACAACAAGCAAGATTACCATTTCTCTGACCGGCGGTTCATCCGTTACCAGTACGGACAGCTTTACCGTGACTGTTACTGCCATAGATTACTCCACCTATAACAAAATCGCCTTTACGGGCACCGCCAGCCTGTCAGTTGCCCGCAGCGGCTTTGCCTGTGCTGCTGCCGGAACAAAGATTGTCTTTGCAGGTGGTTCAACCGATGGCTCCGGCGGCGGCCTGTCAAAAGTGGTTGATATATACGATGTAGCAACCGGTACATGGACAACGGCGCAATTAAGCGAGGCCCGCTATCTTTTGGCCGGTGCAGCCGCTGGCAACAAGATCGTATTTGCAGGCGGTTCAAGCGAAACATCGGATTATTCCAAAACGGTGGATATTTATGACGTATCAGCCAATACATGGACAACAGCGCAATTAAGCGAAGGCCGTTACAGGCTTACGGCTGCAGCATCCGGCAACAAGATTATTTTTGCTGGTGGCGGCAATAGTACAGGCAATAATTCTAAAACGGTGGATATTTACGATGTATCAACTAATACATGGACAACCGCGCAATTGAGCGAGGGCAGACGCAGGCTTGCGGCGGCAGCGGCTGGCGGCAAAATACTGATTGCCGGTGGCAGTAATGATAACGGCGATGCCTCAAAGACCGTAGATATATATGATGAGGCAAGCAACAAATGGACAACCGCGCAATTAAGCGTAGGCCGTAGCCATTGCATTGCCGCAGGGAATGGCAACAAAGCCGTCATTGCGGGTGATGATAACACGGCAGATATTTACGATGCTGCGGCTAATACATGGTCAACCGGAAAACTGAATCAGGGTCGCAGCGATTTTGCTGCTGCATCTGCCGGAACAAAGATTGTCTTTGCCGGTGGTGACGGGAATGATACCAACAATGTGGATATTTACGACATTGTAAGCGGCACCTGGTCTACCCTGCAATTAAGCGAGGGTCGGTATCTGCTGACAGGCGGGGCTATTACCAACAAGATGCTGTTTGGCGGTGGTAATAACAACACGGGCACTTCAAAGACGGTGGATATATTTACCCTGTCGAAATAGTACCGAAAGGAAAAATAAGGAATATCAATAAACAATACAGCCCAAGCAAATTGCCCGGGCTGTGTTGTTTTAATCAACCTTACTTCGATGAAAACATATATACTGACAATCAGCATCGCTTTTATCGTTATGCTGACAGCGTGTAAAAAAAGCAGCCCTGATAACCCGAATTCAGGTAATGGACAAAACACAGAAAATAGCCCTACTACTGTCGGGAATGTTACCAATTATAACGGATACGTTGTTAAAACAATCGGCATCAGCCGTATCTTATTAGCAGTAGATGACAACTATAACATGACCGTTGCCTATTTATATGGCGGGGGCAATAAAGTAATACTGAAAGCTGGAACGGGCAATACAATAGAACTTAAAGACGGAATTATTGCCACTTGCCCCGATGCTGTCATTCAAACACCTGATGGAACAATCCCATATCTCGATCAGGACATTGATAACGGCAAACTTGCCGATACAACTGCCTTTTCTGCCGCCGTTATCAAAATTAAGGGCTTTGATAAGTCAAAAACAGGTTACAATCAGCTAAACTTGGTGATGTGCAAGTTTTTATGGCCCGCTGATGGTGATCCCGGTTATCACAATAACGTTACATATTTAAAAATGAAAAAAGCTGCGGGCAAAAAGAATGCTGATTATAATTATGATTTCATCACAAAATTATTTAGCGGCAATATCAGTGTGAGCGATATTGAAATTGCCCCGCCAGTATCGGCAAGTACGTATATTACCGAAGATCATATCATTTCATCAGGACAGGCAAGTTACAACCCGTCATTAAACAAAACCTATGACGTGAGTTTGATCGATCCTTTTTTCAGTTTTTCCGAATCCTATCTTTTAGGTACGCCAATAGTACCGGTTGTAAACACTTTAAAGTTTGAGTGGGCAAATGCCTCTGATGGAACCATTTCGACCGACTCTAATGGAGCTGGATATATTTATTGGGCAAAATTTAACAATATTAAAGTTGGCGGACTGGATCAGGTGGTAGAACCTGCCGATACCGTAAACAAGGTGTTTTTACGGATTACAGGCTTTGACCGCCCTTCTTTTGGCTTTAATCAATTGCGCCTTTTTGTCGCAAATGATGGATTCTATGATGGCAGTTTACAAGTGGATTATAATGCCATACCCCAAAAAACACCAACCCTAAACGCAATTAAAGACATTTATGCAGCACAGGGGCTTTATGGTTCGGCAAGTCCGAGATGGCCGCATTATTAACTGTATGAATAAAGTTTATCCTACGTGATAAGGTTTAGGTTGAAAGCCCCAAGCAGCGAGTGCAAGGCGATATTTTAAGGAGTACCCGTTTATAAAACGTCCATAAATACGTTTTCCTATAAAATAGTTCAGATTCAGCCCAATGTGAGCTTCCGCCGAACGCTTATTGTTTTCGTGAGCATAAAATAACATTTATTCAAACCAAGTATTTAAACCAGGTTAATTCCTTTTTGGAAGTCATAAAAAGGGCACTTACATAGTTTCCAAAAAAACTAATTATCAACAAGAACCGATGACTTCTTGTCGTGAGCAAATATGATGATTTACATTATTTAAGCTGTAACGCACTACGCCATCGGAATAAAGAATGAGATAATGGATTCAATTTTTATGATTTCTTTTTTTTACGGTTTTCGATCATGTTTGCGATGCTGATAGCTGAGCAATCGAAAATTAAAGCGGCTAAGATTTTTGGCGGCAACGCCTCCCCATCCGTAAAATTGATACAGCCTTTCTGGAATTTGGCGGCGGGTAACAGACCCGCGTATTTAGCGTGCAGGGACGGGTTCATATACATCGGCAGGCAATGCACCGACATATGGTTCTTGGTACTGGCCAGCCCGTACTTCATGTAACTGCCCTCTTCATACAGAATCATTTCCTTGCCCATCATCGGCTTTATGACCGGGGTCACGGTCGGGTCATTGGCCAGTATTACTTCATGGAGCGTAGTTAGGGTGGCCTGCCTTTCTGCTGGCACACTGCTGATGTATTCGGTTACGGTCATGGTTTATTTTATTGGTTATTTGGATTACCAGGAGACTTCACCTCCGTCTTTAAAGAATTTTGCAGTCGTCTCCGGATTGGATTGTAAGGCCAGTTGAACAATAAGCTTTGCGCCTTGTTCTGCTGTTTTTGCACCTTGAAATTGGTTGAGGTCGGTAGCCGTATAGCCTGGTGTGACACTGTTTACGCTAATGCCCATATCACGCAATTCATTGGCCAGCATTACCGTAAAGGCATTTAAGGCTGTCTTGGAGGTACCATAGGCATGATAATTAGCCCGGTTAGGGTTTCTTTCCGGTGCCGTATGCACAGCGAGCGAACCAATTTCACTGGAAACATTGATGATAGCTGATTGTCCGGATTTTTTCAGCAGCGGCAAAAACTCCTGCGTGGTCTGTATGGCGCCAAAAAAACTGGTATCGAATATTCTGCGCAGGTTTTCCAGATCCCCCGTAGCCAGATCCTGGGGTTGGCTACCGGCAATACCCGCATTATTGATCAGAATATCTAACGAACTGATCTTTGACTCCAGTTCCTGCCTGGCCTGGCGGACAGAGTTCAGATCTGCCACGTCAATTACTAAAGTTTCCACGTTGGTTATGCCCATAGCACTTAATTTCTGGATAGCCTCATTTCCGTTGTCCTTATCCCTGCTACCTAAATATACAAAACAACCCAATTGTGCCAACTGCCTTGCGGTTTCAAACCCGATGCCTTTGTTTGCCCCGGTAATTAATACTGTTTTCATCATGATGATTTATTTATCCAATATAATATTACAAAAGAACATATGCAATTGATATACTACAATGCACGATCAAGGGCAATTATAGGATAATTCATGGTTACATCACCTAACTTATTCTTGCCGGGTGAGTTGGGCAGCCTTTAGGGTTGCTTTACCGATCCTTTTATCCCTGTGCGAGATCAGTTCACAGATGCGGATCGCTGCTTCCTCGAAATCATCGTGGTCATCCTTGAGTTGCAGCCAGGTGGACTCATATACCTCGCCCTCATCAAACACAAAATCGGTAATGGCTGGTATATCCGCTTTCAGACTGGCGTGATCTTCTCTCTTTGTAGCTATCCACAGGCCGTTATGCTGGCTATTTTTGGTGAGCTTGCGGAATATCAATACAATCTTACCCTCAAAATAAACATAGTACATGCCGATAGCCGGCTTGATAAAAACCGTAGCAGGAAGGTAGTCCAGCAGAAAATCGAAAGGCATCGTTTTTTTCATCACAACATTATTAATTCATACTTCTGAATTCAACCGGCGTTTTCCCGGTTTTTTGCTTAAAGAGTTTGTTAAAGTATTGTGGATATTCAAAGCCTAAAGCGTAGGCTATTTCAGCAACAGATTTATTGGTGCTTAAAAGGATGTTCTTCGCTTCCTCGATCAGATAATAATGAATGTGATCTTGAGCGTTTTTGCCGGTTTCTTTTTTTAGCAGGTCGCCCAAATAGCTTGGTGACAAATACACCTGATCTGCCAAATACTTCACCGTAGGCAAGCCTTTTTCGCCTATTTCCTGTTTAAAATAATCGTTTAAGATTTTTTCAACCTGAACGACCACCGAGTTATTGGAATTTTTCCGGGTGATAAATTGCCTGCCGTAAAACCGGGTACAATAATTCAGCAGCAACTCAATAGTAGAAACTATGATGGCCTGGCTGTGTACGTCTATATTTTCCTTGAGTTCGGCTTCAATTTTCAATACACATTCATGTAAGATCTGGTGTTCCTTTTCTGATAAATGAAGCGCTTCCGACATCTCGTAAGAAAAAAAGCTGTAGTCCTTCATCTTTTCCTGGAGCGAGGTAGCTCTGATCAGGTCAGGATGAAAAAACAGGCCCCAACCCACCATCTTTGCGGAAACTTCGATATCGTTATCCATCTCAATGACTTGGTTGGGCCCCATACAGATCAGGCTGCCGTTCTGGAAGTCAATCACTTTACGGCCATACTTTAAATTGTTCCGGTTATAGTTTTTAAATAACAGGTAATAGAAGTCTCCTGAGAGCTTGGTTTCTTCGTTGACCAATTCAGTTACCTGGCTAAAATCCACGACACCTACCAACGGGTGCCGGACAGGTTGATCCAGCCGGAAAAATTTGAACAGATCCGCGATCGTTTGCAGATGGATGAATGCGCTCATAAGACTTCTAATTTAAGCACTGAATAATTAAATCCCGAATTGTTTTTTCATCCCCGCAGCAAACGAAGCATCATCCGATTGCCGGCGTTGCTCGATGATCACTTTAGCGTCTTCTCCCGCAGTATACCTCAGCCGATCTGTGCCATCGGTAGCTGCTTCGTAAATGGCATCGGCCACCACGCTGGCCGGTGAAGCGTTCGCAAAGAAAGCCGGCATTCCTGACAGTGTTTTTCCTACGATGGACTGGTATTCGGCAAGCGTTTCATCATTGCTGAAATCAAGGGAACGCCCTGAAAAGTCGGTAGCAATAGCACCCGGTTCAATAATCTTTACTTTTCCGCCGAACTGTTCTACCTCATAACTCAAAGATTCAGAGATCCCTTCAACAGCAAATTTGGTCCCGTGGTACAAAGCACCTAATGGGAAAGCCATTTTACCCCCGATAGAAGAAATGTTAATAATCACTCCGCTTTTGTTCCCGCGGAAATGGGGCAGCAGGGCTTTGGTCACATCTAACAGCCCGATCACATTGGTGTTGAACTGGCGGATGATCTGCTCCCTGGTAAATGCCTCTAAAATACCGTACGCGCCGTAACCGGCATTGTTAAGCAATACATCGATCTTTCCAAATTGCTGTATCCCCTTGTTCACCGCGCTTTCAATAGAACTTAAATCCAGCACGTCGAGCTTGGTAACCAACAGGCTGTCTGATGTGGTTAACCCTGTTTCGTTTTCAGGGTTGCGCATGGTTGCTATTACATTCCAGCCTTGGGCTTGAAATAATCTGGCGGTTGCTGCACCGATGCCGCTGCTGGCTCCGGTTATTAAAATGGTCTTGTTCATCTTTTTGATTTTTTAAATGATGGTGTAAAGGTCGCATCAGGAGCTCAGCCGCAGATAATACGAATTCAGGGAGTTTGTATGCTTTTTACGGATTTGTGATCAAGCGCACATATTCAAAAAATTAAATAAATTTTCAGAAATGCCATCACAGATTTCCCAGCAGCAAAAGTGTTACTGGCGTCAATGGTTAAACTGGTTTCTATTTGCAGGCAGTAATAATGCGACCAACATTAAAGTATTTCACTCAAAAAAATACAAATAGCACAAGTAAAGTACATTAAGCACTATTAATAATAAATTAAACACTAAAAAATCAGCATAAATTAAATTTTTTAAGATAAAAATATTTTACATCTCATATAAAAAGCAAAAAACACTATCAAATTATTCTAATAATCCATATTTAATTTAATTTTTGAACAAAAAATCATGATTTTTTTATATAAATAAATTTTTTCACAAAAATTTAAATGATAAAACGATATATTTTCTTGTGTTTTTATAAAAAGTATATAAAATATTGATTTCAAAATCAATAAATTTTAATGTTTTTACAAAAATTATATCTAAAATGAAATTAAATGACACATTTATAGGCATTTATTAAAAATTTACTCAAATTACAGTTGTTAATTAATCGAGTTACTCACCTAAATACATTCGAATGAAAAAAATAATACTTTTCAGTATGTGCTTTTTATTTTTCATGGCTTCACATGTGCATGCACAAACCCGAACAATTACAGGAACTGTAATAGGTAAAGACGATGGCTTGCCGTTACCTGGCGTAAGCGTAACTGCTTTAGGAACAAAAACCGGTACGCAAACAGGGGTCGATGGCTCTTTTTCCATCAAAATTGAATCCGGCGGATCATTGGTTTTCAAATCTATCGGCTTCACCACACAAACGATAAAACCTACAGGCAACAAAGTAGACGTTGTAATGATAGGGCTATCGAATGATTTAAATGAAGTACAGGTAATTGGTTACGGCACGCAATCAAGACGAGAAAGCGTAGGCAATATCGCTACCGTAAAAGGCAGCGATGTTATTGAAGAACCTGTACAAAACTTTGAGCAGGCCCTGGCCGGCAGGGCTTCGGGCGTGCAGATTACCATCCCGAATGGTGTTATGAATACACCGCCTGTTTTTCATATCCGTGGTATCAACTCCATATCATTAAGTGCACAGCCGCTTATTATTGTTGATGGTATTGCCAGTTTTGACGGCAACGTAGGTGGTGGCGAATCGGGAAGCAACGCGCTGGCCAATATTAACCCTAACGACATTGAAAGTATTGACGTTGCCAAAGATGGCGCCGCCACGGCCATATATGGTAGCAGGGCTGCCAATGGCGTTGTATTTATTACCACAAAAAAAGGTAAAAAAGGTGATGCGGTAGTGAGTCTTGACACTTGGGTTGGCATATCGCAACCATTCCGTTTACCAAAGGTTTTAGATGCCAATCAATACATCGCTATAAAAAACGAATCAATCAAAAACGCCGGCCTGTATAATGCCGCAACACTTAGCGCCAACCCTATAAATGACGCTAACGGCAATATGGTTAACACCGATTGGGAAAAATTATTATATAGAACAGGTAAATCATATAATACTACTGCAAGCATTTCGGGCGGAACAGACCGTACAACATATTATGCTTCGGCTGTATATGGTAACCAACAGGGTATTATCCAAACAAATGCTTTTAACAACAGGGGTATGTTATTTAATATAGATCACAAACTCAACAAGTATATAACCTTAGGTCTTAAAATATCTTATTATGACCAGTTGAACCTGGCTAACATATCATCCGGCTCTTTACCTGGCGAGGCTTTTGACGGAAGCGGCGTGGGCCGGCTTGCCGTATTATTGCCACCAAACGTATCGCCCTATAACCTTGACGGGAGCTATAGCACAACCACATCGGGCATAGGCATTGGTAACAACTATGGATTTTCTATTGTTTACCCAAATCCAATTCCACAAATAGATCACGATCGTAGAAATAATGAGCTATATCATACTGCGGCTAACCTGTATATAGCTGTTAAACCATTACCATGGATTACCTTAAAAACAAGCTATGGTGTTGATAATATCAATTCAACAAATGATAGCTTCAGCAACCCGTTCTCTAATTATACAGTTTCGGGCGGGGTTACCACCAATGCCGCATCGGCTTCTACCTCCAATACTTCAAACAAACGATATTCATGGGACAACACCGCGCAATTTGATTACACGTTTTTTCAAAAAAACAACTTCTCGTTATTATTAGGTAATGAGCAGCAAGGCACTACTACCGTTGGCTCTGGTTTAACCCGCTCTATACTTTCAGATCAGACGTTTGATGTAATACAGGCCGGTTATGTAAACATAGGCACCACTGGTTTAGTTAACACAAAAAATTACCTGGTATCGTTTTTTGGCCGTTTAAATTACAACTTCGACCAAAAATATTTCCTTAGTGCTACTTTACGCCGTGATGGCTACTCAGCCTTTGGCACCGACTCAAAATTCGGTTATTTTCCGGGCTTAGGTGTTTCGTGGTCCATTACTAAAGAAAATTTCTGGAAAAGCATTGGCGCAGACAAAGTATTCAGCAGCTTTAAAATTCGTGCAAGTTATGCCCGCGTGGGCAATAATGCAGGCCTGGCCGATTATGCATCTACATCAACATCAAACAGTAGTCTATACAATACCCACCCCACCCTTTTGCCCTACACCAACGGCAACAATTCATTGGCATGGGAAACAAGCAAGAAAAACGACATAGGCTTTGATTATGGTATTTTAAATGACCGCATTACCGGTGAGGTAGCCTATTATAAAAACGATATCAGCGGCTTAATATTTAATGTACCGGTATCTCCTTCTTACGGTTTAGCAAGTAACCCACCTGATAATATTGGGGCTATGTATAACAAAGGCTTCGAGTTCAGCATTAATGCAGATATTATAAGGTCAGGTAGTTTTAGATGGACTGCAAATTTTAACATATCCTTCAACACCAACAAAATAACCGCACTTATTCCCGGCACAAACAGCTTTACCTATTCAACTTCAGGCTCCGAAACTGCCAGTATCAATACTGTTGGTAAACCTGTTGGCGATTTATGGATCATCAAAACAGCCGGTGTCGATCCCAATAATGGCAGAAGAATATTTGTTAACGGGCAGGGTAAAAATGTTGAATACACTTTTTTGGGTACTACACACTGGTATAACATGGATGGCACGCCCTATCTTAACGCGGCAGGCCAACCGGGTACTATTAACCAGACAGCAGACTCAAGAGATTATGGCAATACTTCACCAAAAGAACTTGGCGGTTTAACAAATACCTTCCATTATAAAAATTTCGATTTAAACGTGTTATTAACCTATCAACTTGGTTTTTATGACTACTATGGCACACAGGCTACTATGACCGATCAGCGTTTCTTCAATAATTCTACCATTATTTTAGATCACTGGACTACACCAGGACAAATAGCCAGGTTCCCTCAGGTTGTATTTGGCGATAACGTATCAAACGGTACCACCTTACCACTGGATATTAATACTTATCGGGGAGATTTTTTAAAGGTTAAAACTGTAAACTTTGGCTATACAATTCCAAAATCCTTTTTAACCAAATTAGGAATGTCCAGTTTAAGGGTATATGTAACAGGGCAAAACTTATTCATAATTACAAAATATCCTGGTCCTGATCCCGAAGTTGCTTCAAATGGCTCATCCACCAATGGCAACAGTTCAGGTGGCATTGACAGGAATACCGCTGCCAACAGCAGAACTTTTACAGCAGGTTTCTCAGTTAAATTTTAACCATTTAATTTAAAAAGATGAAAAAGATGAAAAAAAAATACCTACTCATTATTGGCATTATATTATTTAGTAGTTATGCTTGTAAAAAAAGTGCACTATATCCAGCCTTGGAATCGAGCGTTGCCTCTTCACAAAATTTTATCTCATCAGACCGAATTATAGCCTTGGTTAACGGCTTGTATACCACCATCAGGAGCACAGCGCTTTATGGAGGGAATTACGAAATATATAATGAAGTAAAATGCGATAACTGGATAAATGCTACAGCCAATTCTAACGCTACTTACCAAACGTGGACAGAAACCGTAAGCAGTACCAGTTCAGAAGTTACCAGTTTATGGGCACAATGCTATCTGGCAATAAATGACTGTAATGTATTTATTGATGGTATGAATAATGGCGGCACCGCTGTTGTAGGCACAGCTTTAGCTACAAATTACATAGGCGAAGCTAAATTTATAAGGGCAGCAGCCTATTATGCCTTATTACAAATGTATTGCCAGGCCTATACACTTAACGGTGGCACAAGCCCTGGTTTGCCTTTGCGGTTAACCGGAAACTCTGTATACGGAAACTCAGCTTTGGCACCGGTATCAGTGGCCGCAATATATGCACAAGTGATAGCAGATTTAAACGCTGCAGAAACATCATTGCCTTTAACATATGCCGACGCGTCTACCAATACAACCCGCGCACACAGGAACACTGCTATTGCTTTTAAAACACGGGTTTATTTAAGCATGGGATTATATAGTAATGTAATTACCGAAGCGAATAAAATTGTATCAGCTACTGCACCCTATACCGCAACCAGCGGTGTAGCTTTTGCACTACAGCCGGTAATTGCCAATGTTTTTAAAGCACCGTACACTACTACAGAGTCCATACTTTCCATGCCTTTTTTCACTACAGAAACAAGAGGTAATGAAGGTGATTATTTTAATAGCGTAGGTACCGCAAATTATTACCTTAACCCGGCCGGAATTATTGCTGATCCAAACTGGAAAACTACCGATGCCCGTAGAGCTTTTATAAATTTAGTAACCAAGGTAAACCATTACTACCTTACTAAATACCCGCTTACCCCATATACTGATTGGGCAAACGTAATGCGTTATTCAGAGGTTTTATTAAATTTATCAGAAGCACGCGTACGCAGTACAGGTACGTTAGATGCACAGGCAATCGCTTTATTAAATGCGGTGCATACCCGGTCTGATCCTACTACTACCTTTACTACTGCAAGTTTCCCGGCAGGTGTTGATGATTTCTACGCCAAAATTGCCGAAGAAAGAAACATTGAATTTTTAGGGGAGGGCTTAAGGTGGTCTGATTTGTTACGTTTACAATTACCTATCCCTGCAAAAAGCAATGTGCCAAGTATCCCTGTAACATCTGCAGCCTACATTTGGCCAATATCAAATAATGAAGAATTATACAATCCGCTTATAGGCAGATAATAATTAATAAATCAACTCTAAAAAAGGAGGTCGTATCAAATTCAAATGATGCAGCCTCCTTTTTTCCAGAAGATACAACCGGAAAAAAAGAAGCCAATTATGATAACCGGCACTCCTATTATTTTTAATACTCAAATCGTGTAGTGAATGGAACGCGATGTATTGGCCCGAAATTCCGGCTGGCAACAATAATGCAGGTAACGAATTACCATTATGGATATATTCTTATAAAAAACAGTTAAACCGATATAAAATTTTAAAAAAAAACATAATAAATCAAAAATTATCCGGATAATTCAACTAAAAACATCATTTTTTAAATAAATCATGAAAATAACTATGTAATTCAAGTACAAAAAATGTATTTTTATTTGCTCTTATTGCTCACGTGTTCGTTTTTATGGATTGAGCGGAAATTTTTAGCTTAAAAAAGTATAATTATCACAATATTCTTTTAAAATAAGGAGGAAAAATCTTGAAACGCAGAAATTTTATCTATTTAACAGGTATGGGGGCCGGCGCTTTGCTTGTGCCCAATTACGCTTTTTCGCATGCTATTGAACAGCAACGGGCACTGGAAACTATCGACGCAAAGGCTAAAAAAGAACTGTCTGA